>NZ_JBHVVI010000130.1:0-23542 GCF_042883685.1 Kitasatospora sp. NPDC058190 | reverse complement strand
GTGTTTCTCGCGGGTGGTCTCGGCGGTGAAGTCCAGGTTCTCCAGGCCGATCGCGGCCTCGCCGCACCGCTTGGCCCAGTGGAGGAGCCGGGTGATGGCGTGGCGGATCTGGGCGTCGCGGTGGGTGGCGATGCCGGCCAGGTCGTAGCGGAACTGGTGGGGGTCGCCGACCGGGTTGCCGTGCGCATCGAGGTGCCAGGCCGCGAAGTGGTCAGCGTTGGTGTCCACCCCGACCATCCCGGCTGCGCGGGCAGCCTCCAAGGGCATCGTCCGTACCACGGGCCGGGTCCAGGAGGCGTCCAGGTACCAGCGCCCCCGGTCCGCGTCCAGGTGGATCCGGTACGCCACTGCCCGGTTGCCTTCGATGCGGTCACGCCATTCGCTGCCCCGGTGCGCGAACGCCACCTTCGCGGAAAGGACGTACCTGCCGTTCCTGGCGTTGGCATACGCAGCCAGCGGCGCGGGCAGCTTGATCGACACCTCGCCCTGCGGGGTGACCCGGATCGTCTCGTTCCCGTAGCGCTTGCCCGACTCGCCGTCGGCGGACAGAAACCAGCGGGACGCCTCCCAGCGTTCTCGCCACTGGGCCTCGGTCAGGTCCGCCGCCGCCAGGTGGTGCCGGGTGTTCAGCAGCTTCCGCCCACCGCGCACCACATGCACGCGACCTGCCTCACCATCGGCCCGGGCCGCCGAGTACCGCTCCTCCAGCGCCGCGAGCCGACGGGACTTGACGAACCACTCGTGCGTGGAACGGTAGCCGCCGGGTGCGCGTTTGGTGCCCTTCCCCCCGACCGGCAGCGACAGCCGGTGGCGCAGCATTCGGATGCCCGCGTCCAACGAGTCCAGGTGTGCGGCCTGTCCGCGACGCGACAGCGCCCACTGGTCGTGTGTCGCCTTCGTGATCGAACCGGCCCAGCGCGACGAGGACTCCACGGTCAGGTCACGCTTGCGCGCGGCCCACGTCTCGTTGCCGTGCTCCAGGCCATCCGCGCAACGCGCCTTCAGGTCCTTCGATGCCAGAGCCCCCATATGCTTGCCGACCAGTCGCAGCACCTTCTCGTCCTCGGGAGTGAGGCCCTTGAGACGGTCGCGGACCGTCACACCCGACGGGCCAAGGGAAACGAACGGTGCGTCGATCTGCCGGAGCCTCTTCTTCGGCTTGGTCACGTCATCCCCCTCCCGGTCAGTGCCACCACCCTCACACACACCACTGACATTCGTCCCATCCACCCAACAGGCCACGATCAAAAACGCACTCGTGGACACTTATGCGCACCAAAACGACATCAATCCCAAGCAGTTCATAACCCTCGCACTGGACGGTCCGGTCGGGGCTCAGTCGGGACGGTCGGCCGTCACCCGGCCGGCTGCGGCGAGGAGCGCGTGCACGGTCGCGGCCATGGTGTGCCGGGCCTCCTCGATGCTCAGCCCGGAGCTGCGCCAGTGGTGCCAGGCGCTCCACGTGGTCACTGCGTCCAGGCCGTTGAGCAGGTCCGTCCGAGTCGACTCGGGCAGGGGGTCGAGTTCCAGGGCGAAGATCTGGGAGAGCCTCAGGCGGGCGAAGTCCAGCATCTGCTGGACGGCCTCCTGGACCCGGGGGGACGGGTTCTCCAGGCGCATGATCGCGAGCCGGGCGGGGGTGACGCCCTCCAGGATGCGGGCGCGCTGCTCCGCGACGGCCGCCACCCGCAGGTCGCGCGGCCCCTCGGTGGGGACGGGCAGGATCTGGGCCGCCAACTGCTCCAGGCGCCGGTTGACGGCGACTTCGGCCAGTTCGGCCATGTCCGCGAAGTGGTGGAACACCAGCCGGCGGGAGACTCCCGCCCGCTCGGCCACCTTGTCGGCGGGGAAGTGGGCCTGGCCCTCGTCGAGCAGCGACAGCATCGCGTCGGCGATCTTCTCTCGGGTCTGCCGTCCGCGCTCCGTGCGTCCGTCAGTGGCGGGTCCGGCGGCTTCGGTCCGCTTCACGTGGGCTCCTCCGCCCTCTCGTTGACATTCTTGCACCACGAGTGCAAGTCTACGCATTGCACGCTGAGTGCAATGAGTTTTCGGGGGGCTTCGCCGTCCCACTGTGTACGAGAGGGCTGTTCGCCGCAGATGTTCACCACTGTGGGGCGCTGGTGCGCCCGCAGACCCAAGCGCGTGGTCGCGGTCTGGTTGCTCCTGCTGACCGCCGCGCTCACGGCCGTCGGCCTGTTCGGCCGCGTCACCAGCGAGGCGGTCTCCATCCCCGGCAGCGACAGCCAGGCCGCCCGGGACATCGGCGACAGCGCGTTCCCCGGCTCGGCCTCCGGCAAGCAGCCCGTCCTGCTGCACACCGCCGCCGCCACTGCCCCGCTCACCGCCACCGACACCGCGGCGGCCGTGCGCAACGCGGCCACCGCCATCGCCGCGGTGCCCCACGTGGTCGCCGTCACCACGCCCTACGACCTGGCCGGCGCCGCGGCCATGAGCGCCGACGGCCATACCGCCTACCTCTCCGTCGAGCTCGACGTCACCGGGCGGGAGGTGACGCCCGAGATGACCGACGCCGTCCTGGCCGCGGCGGCACCGGCCACCGCCGCCGGCATCGAGGTCACCCCGGGCGGATACCTCGCCGCGGCCGTCGACAAGGGCAGCGCCGGCCGCAGCGAGGCCATCGGTCTCGGCGCTGCCCTGGTGATCCTCGCCCTCACCTTCGGCAGCCTCGTCGCCGCCGGGCTCCCGCTGCTAGCCGGAGTGATCGGCCTCGGCATCGCCCTGCCCGTCCTCGGCCTGGTCGGCCATCTGATGGACGTGCCCGAGGCCGGCGAGACCATCGCCGCCATGATCGGACTGGGCGTCGGCATCGACTACACCCTCTTCGGGCTCACCCGCTTCCGGGAACTGCGCGCCGCCGGAGTCGGGATCGAGGAGGCGGCCGTGCGCACCACCGCCGGCTCCGGCAAGTCCGTCGCCTTCGCCGGTAGCGCCGTCGTCGCGGCCCTGGCCGGACTGGCCCTCGGCGGCCTCCCGCTGCTCTACGCCCTGGCCCTCGCGCCCGCGATCTCCGTGGTGGCGGCCCTGGGCATCAACCTCACCCTGCTGCCCGCGCTCCTCGTCCTGCTGGGAAATCGGCTGACCCCCGAGCCCGCCGCTCCCGCCGCCGACGGACGCCCGCGCGGGTGGGGCAGGGTCGCCGCGCTGGTCGCGGCCAAGCCGTGGCCTCTGCTGCTGGCCGGCCTCGCCCTGCTCGGCGCCCTCGCCGCCCCCGCGGCCCGTCTTCACCTCGGCCAACTCGACGCCGGCAGCAAGGCCGCGGGCACCATGAGCCGCACCGCGTACGACCGGATGGCGGCCGCGTTCGGCCCGGGCTCCAACGGAGTGCTCCAGGTCGTCGACGTCCTGCCCACGCCCGCGCAGGCGAGCGCGGGGACCAGCGACCCGCGCCTCGCGGCCGTGACCACCGCGCTGCGCGGAGGCGAGGGCGTCGCCGCCGTCAGCCCGCCCGCGGTCGCGGCCGACGGCCGTACCGTCCGCTGGCAGGTCACCCCCACCACCGCCCCCTCCGACCCCGCCACCACCACACTCGTCCGCCGCCTCCGCTCGGACGTCCTGCCCGCCGCCACCACCGGCACCGGCCAGACGGTGCACGTCGGCGGCACCCCGGCCTCCCAGGCCGACCTCAACGCGCGGATCACGCACCGCATGCCGCTCGTCGTCGGCTTCGTCCTGACCGTCGCGGGCCTGCTCCTACTGCTCGCCTTCCGCTCACCGATCGTCGCGCTGAAGGCCGCCGTGATGAACCTGGTTTCGGTCGCCGCCGCTTACGGCGTGCTCACTGCGGTCTTCCAACACGGCTGGGGCGCCCGGCTGATCGGCCTGGACGGTGCCGTACCGATCCCGGGCTACGTGCCGCTGCTGATGTTCGCGGTGCTCTTCGGTCTGTCGATGGACTACGAGGTGTTCCTGCTCAGCGCCGTGCGCGAGGGCTACCTGCGCTCCGGCGACAACCGCCGTGCGGTGGTAGCGGGACTCGCCGGCACCGGACGGATCATCAGCTCGGCAGCCCTGATCATGGTCGCGGTCTTCCTCAGCTACCTGCTCTCCGACGACCCCGTCGTCAAGATGTTCGGCATCGGCCTGGCGAGCGCCGTCGCACTCGACGCGACCATCGTCCGCGGCCTGCTCGTCCCCTCCACCATGGTCCTGCTCGGTGACGGCAACTGGTGGCTGCCCGGCTGGCTCGACCGCCTGCTGCCCCACGTCGACATCGAGGGCGACGGCCACACGGAGCAGCCAGTCGCAGCGGAGGGCGTCGCCGCCCCCGCACCCGCGGCCCTGTGAACCCTCCCTGAACCCCACACCCTTCCAGAACCACCCGATCAGGAGCACATCCTCATGCACGCACGACTCCGCCGCGGCCTGCCCACACTCGCGGCACTCGGCCTCACCGCCGGAGTTGCCCTCCTCGCCGCACCCGCCGCCCACGCCGGGACCGACTGCGGGCGAGGACCGGTCCAGTACTCCATCGACGGCGGCACGCGCTGGACGGCCGACCCGACGATGCCCGCCGAATCCGGCACCGTCGAGGTCCGGCTGGCCGGCGAGCCGACCGCGGGCTGCGAATATCACGTCTCGCTGGGCTCGTACGCGACGCAGGGAGCGACCTGGGCCACCTCCGGCCACCAGTCCTTCCTCGGTTGGGCGACCATCACGCTCACCCGCGACCACTACCGGGCCACGCTCGACATCGCCGCCCATCTTCCCCAGTGCTACGGCGAGTTGGCCCTCTATGCAGTCGGTGAGAAGTACGACGGCAGCGACAGCGACCACCCGCTGCCGCACTACCCGGACGAGCCGTTCTCCGGGCTGATGATCGCCTCTTGGAACGGCGGAACGGCCTGCACGCCCAAGCCCACCGCCAGCCCCACGACCACCACCCCGACGCCCACCCCCACTTCCGCCACCGCCGCCCCGATCCCGCCCGTCGTCCCGATCCCGGTCCCGACCGGGGCGACGACGCCGACGGCCACCATCAGCCCCGCCCCGGTACCGTCCCCGACCCCCTCGCACTCGCCCCAGGCCCCGGTCGCGCCCGCACCGACACTGGCCGCCACTGGAGCCGACGACGGCGCCCTGACCGCCACCGCGGTCGGCGCCGCAGCACTGCTCGCCGCCGGCGCCGCAGTGGTCTACGTCGGCCGCCGCCGCGCCGCCCGCCGCTGACGGCACGCCGACGAGGGCCGGGCCGGGGACACCGCTACGTCCTCGCTTCGATCGGTGATGTCCGGGTGGATCTCGCGTGGGGCCAGACAAGGGGCCGCAGTTGGTCGATGTCGGTGCCCGGCGGCCGGCGCAGCGAGATAAATTTGCATGCAGAGAAAGGCCGTGCGCCAAGGATATGTCGACGAAAATCGCCTGAGTGGGTGACGCTCTGCGAGGTGGTCGCACGCGGAGGCTACGAGACGGCGCGGGCTTCGAGCACGCTCGAAGCCCGCGCCGAATTCCCGGTCCCTCAGTCGTCGTTGAGGGCGTAGCTGCGGAAGGTCGCCAGCAGGGGCAGGACTTCGGTCTTGCTGGGGTCCTCGGTGACGGCCCGCATCGCGTCGATCACGGTGTGGGCGATGACCTTGGTGACCTTCAGGTCGTCCGGGGCGGCGACGGTGCCCCAGGCCTTGAGGGTCTGAGTGACCAGGGCGCTCATCCGGGCGCCGATGTTGGCGCTGACGGCGTCCGACAGCTCGGCGATCTCCTCGTCGCTCATGCTGGACCGCAGGCCGAAGGCCAGGGCCATCAGGGTGTCCATCGCGTGCTCGCCGTACGCGGCGACCAGCGCCGGCAGCGGCCGCTCATCGGCACCGCCCGCCGCAAGGGCGGACAGCGCCTCGTCGTCGTCCTTCCACGCCGCCTCCAGGGCGGCCAAGGCCCGCAGGGCCTCGTCCACGGTCAGCCCGTCTGTCATGGAAGGAACGGTATTGAGCCCGTAGCGCCCGGACCCAGGGTTCGGGCGCCGGGGTCACTCCTTCGAGCGAAGCGCGCGCTATTCCGGCCGGTGGACGTGTGCGAAGTGCTCCGCGTCCCAGCTGCCGCCCAGTTCGGGGGCGAGCGAGGCAACCGCGAGGGCGGCGAAGTCCTCGGCCGCGCCCGCCCGTTCCGGCAGGGCGCCGAGCAGCGGGGCGCCGGCGGAGCGCGGCAGGTCGGCGAGGTTGCACCGGTCGGCGAGGCCGGGGGAGAAGGGCCAGGAGCCGACCACGACCCCGGCGAGGGGGAGTTCGCGGGCTGCCAGGGCCTCCGCCGTGAGCGAGACGATGTTGAGGGTGCCGAGTCCGGCCGAGGCGATCAGCAGCACCTCGGCGTCGAGGCCCGCGTCCAGGACAGCCCGCGCCTGGTCGGCCAACGTCCGGCCCTCATCGTCGTAGCGGACCAGCAGGCCGCCCGCGCCCTCGACCAGCACCAGGTCGTGGGTGGCCGCGAGTTCGGCGACCTCGGCCACCACCTCGGCGGGCGAGAGGTACGGCATCCGGGCCCGTCGGGCGGCGGTGTCGGGTGCCAGCGGCTCGGGGTAGCGCACCAGCTCACGGACCGTCAGTCCGCCCGCCAGGCGTTGGACTTCGGCAGCGTCACCGGGCTCGCCGGGCGCCACGCCCGTCTGTCCGGGCTTGAGGACGGCGACCTTGAGCCCGCCCTGCAGCGCCGCCGAGGCGACGGCCGCCGTGGCGACGGTCTTGCCGACGTCCGTGTTGGTGCCCGTCACGAACAGGATGCGCGCGCTCACCCGGCCACCGCCGCGGCGGTCACGGCGGCAGCGATCCGTGCCACGTCCTCGTCCTCCGTCACATACGGGGGCATCGTGTAGATCAGGTCCCGGAAGGGCCGCAGCCAGACGCCCTCGCGCGCGGCCGCCTCGGTCGCCGCCGAGACGTTCACCGGGTGGTCCAACTGCACGACGCCGATGGCTCCTTGGACCCGTATGTCCTGTACGCCGGGAAGGGAGCGTGCGGCCGAGAGGCCGTTGACCAGGCCGGTCTCGATGCGCTTGACCTCGACCTCCCAGCCCTGCCCGAGCAGCAGCTCCAGCGAGGCGTTGGCGGCCGCGCAGGCCAGCGGGTTGCCCATGAAGGTCGGCCCGTGGGCGAGCACCGGCATCTCGCCGCGGCTGATGCCGTCGGCGATCTCGCTGGTGCACAGGGCGGCGGCGAGCGTGAGGTAGCCGCCGGTGAGGGCCTTGCCCAGGCACATCACGTCCGGGGAGACCCCGGCGTGGTCGGCGGCGAACAGGGCGCCGCTGCGGCCGAAGCCGGTGGCGATCTCGTCGAAGACCAGCAACACCCCGTAGCGGTCGCAGAGTTCGCGCAGCATCCGCAGGTAGGCGGGGGAGTGGAACTGCATCCCGCCCGCGCCCTGGACCACCGGCTCGACGATGACGGCGGCCAGCTCGTCGGCGTGACGCTCCATCAATTCCTCGAAACGCTGCGCGTATTCGGGGTCGAGCGGGGCGTCGAAGCCGGCCGGCGGCTGCGGGGCGAAGAGCTGCCCGGGGAGCACTCCGCCCCACAGGTGGTGCATCCCGCCGTCGGGGTCGCAGACCGACATCGGGTGGAAGGTGTCGCCGTGGTAGCCGCCGCGCCAGGTGAGCAGGCGGCGCTTCTGCGGGCGGCCGATCGACTGCCAGTACTGCAGGCACATCTTCATCGCGACCTCGACGGACACCGAGCCCGAGTCGGCGAGGAAGACGTGCTGCAGCGGTTCCGGGGTGATCTCGACCAGCTTCGCCGCCAGCCGGACGGCGGGCTCGTGGGTGAGCCCGCCGAACATCACGTGGCTCATCCGTCCCAGCTGCTCGCGCACCGCCTCGTCCAGGACCGGGTGCCGGTAGCCGTGGATCGCCGCCCACCAGGACGACATCCCGTCGACCAGCTCGCGCCGGCCGCCCGCGACGGGCTCGGCCAGGCGCAGTCTGACGCCCGAGGCGGATTCGACCACGTACGGGGTGACGGTGCCGGGCATCGGCCCGTACGGGTGCCAGACGTGCGCCCGGTCGAGGGCGAGCAGCGTGTCCGCGGACAGCTGGGACATGGTGAGATCTCTCCGGAGGGTCAGGCGTTGGGGGCGAGTTCGGTGCCGGCGCCGCGGCGGCGGACCTTGACCAGGTCGCTGCGCAGCTCGTCGCCGTCCGAGTCCTCCGAGGCCGGGCTCTCCGACGTGGTGCCCTCCGGTGCGGCGTGCGCGTGCCCGCCGCACGGGCCGCAGCCGCCGCCGCTGCCGCAGGCCGAGGCCGCGGTGCCGCAGGAGCCGCCGGCCTGGGCCGCCTCGGCGATGTCGGCGCGGTGGCGCGGCAGGGTGGCCTCGCCGGCGCCCTCGACCTCGAAGCCGGCGTCCTTGATCATGTCGAGGTCGGCCTGGCCGGCCTGGCCCTCGCTGGTCAGGTAGTCGCCGAGGAAGATCGAGTTGGCGATGTGCAGGCCGAGCGGCTGCATCGAGCGCAGGTGCACCTCGCGGCCGCCGGCGATCCGGACCTCGGTGTCCGGGTTCACGAAGCGGACCATCGCGAGGATCCGCAGGCAGCGCTGCGGGGTGAGGTTCCACTCCTTGGCCAGCGGGGTGCCCTCGAAGGGGATCAGGAAGTTGACCGGGACGGAGTCCGAGCCCAGCTCGCGCAGCGCGAAGACCACGTCGACCAGGTCCTCGTCGCTCTCGCCCATGCCGGCGATCAGGCCGGAGCAGGCGGACAGGCCGGCGCCGTGCGCCTTCTGGACGGTGTCCACCCGGTCCGCGTAGGTGTGGGTGGTGGCGATGTCGCCGTAGGTGCCCTCGGAGGTGTTGAGGTTGTGGTTGTAGGCGTCGGCGCCGGCCGCCTTGAGCCGCTCGGCCTGGTTGTCGGAGAGCAGGCCGAGACAGACGCAGATCTCGACCTCGGGGTCGGCCTCCTTGATGGCGGCCATGGTGTCGGTCACCCGGTCGATGTCACGGTCCGTCGGGCCGCGGCCGCTGGCGACCAGGCAGACCCGCTTGGCGCCGCCGGCCACGCCGGCACGGGCGGCGTCGGCGGCCTGGTCCGGCTTGAGCCAGGTGTACTTGAGGATCTCGGCCTTGGACCCCAGCCGCTGGGAGCAGTAGGAGCAGTCCTCGGGGCAGAGTCCGCTCTTGAGGTTCACCAGGTAGTTGAGCTTGACCCGGCGGCCGAACCAGCGGCGGCGCACCTTGCCGGCCGCGGCGACCACGTCGAGCAGCTCGTCGTCGGTGGTGGCGAGGACGGCCAGCGCCTCCTCGCGGGTGGGGATTTCGCCGCGCAGGCCCTTGGCGGTGAGGGTATCGAGCAGATCCATGGGGCCGATCCTGCCTGTTGGCGCTCGAATCGCGCCAGAGCAAACCCGCCAGAAGATCTCCGGAAGGATGTGCCGATTGCCACAGTGTCGAAGCTCACGGTGTCGGCGCTGGTCACGCGCTTGACGGCGGCCGGAGGCAGAGGTTACCGGCGGGTAGCGAAGCTGGCCCGCGGAGGAAGATCGACAACCCCCGACCCCGTGATCCAGGCCACCCGGAGGGTGCTTAGAATCTGCGCCATGACCACGCAGGGGGAGCGCACCCCGACTCCGGGAGAAGGCCAGGACGGCCAGGCAGGACAGCGGACCGGCGGGGGCGCCGAGGGCGCCGACGGTACTGAGCGCAGCAGGCGCGGCCGGCGGCTGACCGGCCGCCGGGCGGTCGGCTGGGTCGTCATGGTGGGCGTGGTCGCGGCCGGCGGATGGATCATCACCCGCCCGATGCCCGGCGACTACATACCCGGCCTCGGCCCCTCCGCCAAGGACTCCGCCCGCACGCCCCCGGTGGTGGGCAACCCGCCGCCGACCACCGACCCCGAGGCCCTCAACGCCGACAACCTGTTCCCCGCCCAGCGCACGGTCGAGGCCGCCGGCTACAAGGCCCGGCGCGGCGGCATCCGGCAGGGCGAGAAGTGCGACGAGGTGCTCCAGGACGGTACCCAGGAGCTGCTCAAGGACAGCGGCTGCCAGGCCTACCTGATCGTCAGCTTCACCGGCGTCGACCACCCGGTGCGCAGCAGCGTCACCCTGCTGCGCTTCGCCGATCAGGCCGCCGCCGCCAGGGCCGCCGACACCCTGCGCGGCAAGCCCGGCGCGGTCGCCTTCATCCTCGCCGACACCAACTTCGCGCCCGCCCCGTCCGCCGGCAGCGCCAAGCCGGGCAGCGAGGCCCGGGTCGAGGCGGTCGGCCACTACGTGACCGTCACCAGCTCCCGCCCCGGCGACGCCCGCCCGGCCGACACCGCCTCCTCGAGCCCGGCGCCGTCCACCCCGACGCCGACCGCCTCCGGCGGCGAGCCGAACCTGGACGATGCCACCCGGGCGCTGTCCTACGCGGCGGGTCAGCCGTTTGTCTGGATGTGACAAACGCCAAGGGGTCCGGCGCGCTCGCGCCGGGCCCCTTTTGACGGTCACTCAACCGCGATCCTGACGGGCGGTCAGCCGCCGAGCCGGTCCACCGCGGTCACCCGCAGCACCGCGCGGCCCTCCTCGTCCGAGCCGTAGAGGTCGACCTCGGCGCTGATGCCCCAGTCGTGGTCGCCCTCCGGGTCGTCGAAGATCTGCCGGACCTTCCAGGCGGAGTCCTCCTCCTCGATGATCAGCATCTTGGGGCCGCGCGCGTTCGGGCCGGTGCCGAGGTCGTCGTACTCCTCCCAGTACCCGTCCATGGCGTCCGCCCAGCGGTCCGCGTCCCAGCCGTACTCGCCGTCCAGCTCGGCGAGCTCCTCGTAGTGCTCCAGCGCGCACAGCTCGACGCGGCGGAACATCTCGTTGCGCACCAGCACCCGGAAGGCGCGCGCGTTGGCCGTGACCGGCGCCGGCTTGTCGTCCAGCCGCACCTCGGCGGCCTGCGGCTCGGTCGGGTTGGCCAGCTGCTCCCACTCGTCCAGCAGGCTGGAGTCGACCTGGCGGACCAGCTCGCCGAGCCAGGCGATGACGTCCTTGAGGTCGTCGGTCTTCACGTCCTCGGGGACGGTCTGCTCCAGCGCCTTGAACGCGCCCGCCAGGTAGCGCAGCACGATGCCCTCGGTACGCGCCAGCTCGTAGAAGCCGACGTAGTCCGAGAAGGTCATGGCCCGCTCGTACAGGTCGCGCACCACGGACTTCGGCTGGAGCTGGTGGTCGCCGATCCACGGGTGCGCCCGGCGGTACACGTCGTAGGCGTGGGTGAGCAGCTCCTCCAGCGGCTTCGGGTAGGTGATCTCCTGGAGCCGCTCCATCCGCTCCTCGTACTCGATGCCGTCCCGCTTCATCTCGCCGACGGCCTCGCCGCGCGCCTTGTTCTGCTGGGCGGCGAGGATCTGGCGCGGGTCGTCGAGGGTCGCCTCGACCACCGAGATCACGTCCATCGCGTACGAGGGCGAGGTCGGGTCGAGCAGCTCGAAGGCGGCCAGCGCGAAGGTGGACAGCGGCTGGTTGAGCGCGAAGTTCTCCTGGAGGTCCAGGGTGAGGCGCACGATCCGGCCCTCGGAGTCCGGCTCCGGCAGCCGCTCCACCACGCCGCCCTCCAGCAGCGAGCGGTAGATGGCGATCGCGGTGCGGATGTGGCGGCGCTGGGCGGCCCGGTCCTCGTGGTTGTCGGTGAGGAGCTTGCGCATCGCCTCGAAGGCGTTGCCCGGGCGGCCGATCACCGACAGCAGCATCGCGTGGCTCACCTTGAAGCGGGAGACCAGCGGCTCCGGGTCGGCGCCGATCAGCTTGTCGAAGGTCTCCTCGGTCCAGCCGACGAAGCCCTCCGGTGCCTTCTTGCGCACCACCTTGCGCTTCTTCTTCGGGTCGTCCCCGGCCTTGGCGATCGCCTTGTCGTTCTCGATCACGTGCTCGGGCGCCTGCGCGACCACCTGGCCGACGGTGTCGAAGCCGGCCCGCCCGGCCCGCCCGGCGATCTGGTGGAACTCACGGGCGCGCAGGATCCGGACCCGGGTGCCGTCGTACTTGGACAGCGCGGTGAACAGCACCGTGCGGATCGGCACGTTGACGCCGACGCCGAGCGTGTCCGTACCGCAGATGACCTTCAACAGGCCCGCCTGGGCGAGGCGTTCGACCAGTCGACGGTACTTCGGCAGCATTCCGGCGTGGTGCACGCCGATGCCGTGGCGCACGTAACGGGACAGGTTGCGGCCGAACTTGGTGGTGAAGCGGAAGTTGCCGATCAGGTCGGCGATGGCCTCCTTCTCCGCCTTCGAGCACATGTTGATGCTCATCAGCGACTGGGCCCGCTCCACCGCCTCCTTCTGCGTGAAGTGCACGACGTAGACCGGCGCCTGGCCGGTCTGCAGCAGCTCCTCCAGGGTGTCGTGCATGGTGGTGCGGCGGTACTCGTAGAACAGCGGCACCGGGCGGGTCGCGTTGCGGACCACCGTGGTCGGACGGCCGGTGCGGCGGGTCAGGTCCTCCTCGAAGCGGCGGACGTCACCGAGGGTCGCCGACATCAGCAGGAACTGCGCCTGCGGCAGCTCCAGCAGCGGGATCTGCCAGGCCCAGCCGCGGTCCGGCTCGGCGTAGAAGTGGAACTCGTCCATCACCACCTGGCCGATGTCCGCCCGCGCACCGTCCCGCAACGCGATCTGGGCCAGCACCTCGGCGGTGCAGCAGATGATCGGCGCGGTCGGGTTCACACTGGCATCGCCGGTCATCATGCCGACCTGCTCGGTGCCGAACATCTTCACCAGGTCGAAGAACTTCTCCGAGACCAGCGCCTTGATCGGCGCGGTGTAGAAGGTCCGCTGCCCCTCCGCCAGCGCCGCGAAGTGCGCGCCGGCCGCCACCAGGCTCTTGCCCGACCCGGTCGGGGTCGCCAGGATCACGTTGTTCCCGGACACCAGCTCGATCAGCGCCTCCTCCTGCGCCGGGTACAGCGTGATCCCCCGCTCCTCCGCCCAGGCTGCGAACGTCTCGTACAGCGCGTCGGGGGTGGCGGGCTTCGGCATCAGATCAAGGAGGGTCACCCGGCTATCTTGCCTGCTCGCCGCCACCGCGGGCAAAGCCTCCGAGCGGCTGGCGGCCGGGCCCCGGTTGTCACGACCGGCCAGTGGGCCGCGCCGATCATGTGCCGAGTGGCACATTGATCCCCGTTCGCGGGGCGTGCCAGAGTGCCGGACATGACCCTCCCCCTCACCCCCGCACCGCACACCGCCGCCGGGCTCGCCCCGGCGCAGGTCTTCGACTGGCTCGACGAGGCCGCCGAACTGCGCGCCGACGCCGGGCTGACCCGTACGCTGCGCAGCCGGGCGGCGGAGGACCCGGTGCTGGACCTGGCCGGGAACGACTACCTGGGGCTGACCCGGCACCCGGTGGTGACGCGGGCGGGGGCGGAGGCCGCGCTGCGGTGGGGCGGGGGGTCGACGGGCTCGCGGCTGGTGACCGGGACGACCGCGCTGCACACCGAACTGGAGGAGGAGCTCGCGGAGTTCTGCGGGGCGGAGGCGGCGCTGGTGTTCTCCTCCGGGTACACCGCCAACCTCGCCGCGCTCACCGCGCTCACCGACCCGGACACGCTGATCGTCTCCGACGCCTACAACCACGCCTCGCTGATCGACGGCTGCCGGCTCTCCCGGGCCGACGTCCACCGGGCCCCGCACAGCGACCCGGCGGCGGTGGCCGAGGTGCTGGCCGGGCGGACGCAGCGGCGGGCGGTGGTGGTCACCGACTCGGTGTTCTCGGTGGACGGGGACGCCGCACCGCTGCGCGGGCTCTCCGTGGCCGTCCGCGCGCACGGCGCCGCGCTGCTGGTGGACGACGCCCACGGGCTGGGCGTCCTCGGCCCCGGCGGGCGCGGTGCGCTGGCCGCCGCCGGGCTCGCCGGGCAACCGGACACCGTCGCCACCGTCACCCTCTCCAAGTCGCTCGGCTCGCAGGGCGGCGCCGTGCTCGGCCCGCGCCGGGTGATCCGCCACCTCACCGAGACGGCCCGCACCTTCATCTTCGACACCGGCCTCGCCCCGGCCGCCGCCGGCGCCGCCCTCGCCGCGCTGCGCCTGCTGCGCGCCGAGCCGGAGCGCGCCGACCGCGCCCGCGAGGTCGCCCGCGCCCTCGCCGGCCGCCTGACCGCCGCCGGGCTGCAAGCCTGCGAGCCGGACGCCGCCGTGGTCTCGGTCCGCGCCCCCGGCCCCGAGGCCGCCGTCGCCTGGGCCGCCGACTGCCGCCGGGCCGGCCTCGCGGTCGGCTGCTTCCGCCCGCCGTCCGTCCCGGACGGCGTCAGCCGGCTGCGGCTGACGGCGCGCGGAGACCTGACGGACGGGCAGATCGCGGACGCCGTCCGGATCATCGCCGAGCTGGCGCCGGCGGGCGCGCGGCGCGAATAGCGAGGCCAGCAGCGGGGCGAACATCGGGGCGAATAATCGCTCGGCCGCGGGGGCGTTCCCGGGCAGGATGGCGGCATGGCTGATCTGCTCTGGGACGATCACGTCGCGTGGCTGCTCGATCTGTCCGGCGGGGCTTGCCTGCCCGATGTGTTCGTCGAGGACACGACGACGGCGGACTGGCAGGCCGTGCTGGATCTGGTGGTGGAACGGGGCTGGGCCTTCGAGTACTCCGAGGGCGGCACGGTGCTGCCGCTGCCCCGGGCCGAGGCGGTACTGTCCCGGCCGGCGGATGCCGACTGCGCTTACCTGCGGGTGTGGCCCGATCCCGGGGTCTGCTGATCTGTGACAGCGAAGTTGGGACGATTGTCACCGGAGTTGGGACAACGCTAGTTTGTGACACCGAAGTTGGGACTGATCGGTCTCGTCGGTCGTCTGAGGCTCCTGCCGACGGGCGTGCGGTAGGTTGCCCGTCATGACTGAGCTTGGACCCGTGGCTTGGCCGCCTGAGCCGATCAGGACCGAGCGGCTCGTGCTCCGTGAGCCCGAGGCCCGGGACCGTGCGGCGTTCATCGAGCTGCTGGCGTCGCCAGAGGTGCACACCTACCTCGGCGGCCCCCGGCCGCGTGACGAGCTTGAGCGCGAGATGCCCGGGGTGCCCGAGCGGTGGCTCGGGAGCTTCGTCGTTGAGCTCGACGGGGTGATGATCGGCCAGATCCTGCTCAGGAGAGCAACGGGGCACCGTCGCCCGGCTGCCGCGGGGAAGGCCGATCTCGGCTACCTGTTCCTGCCACGGGCGTGGGGATTCGGGTACGCCGCCGAGGCGTGCGCGGCGGCACTCGGCTGGCTCGCCGGCGCGCTTCCCGGCGAGTCGGTGGTGCTCACCACCCAGACCGCCAACGTCGGCTCGATGCGTCTCGCGGCGAGGCTGGGGTTCACTGAGGTAGAGCGGTTCGAGGCCTGGGGCGCCGAGCAGTGGCTCGGCATGTGGTCGCCGGTCACGCCGTCCGGTTGAACTCGTGCTCGACGGCGCGGATCCACGAGGCCACCGATCGATTGTCGGCCTCGGCGCGCCGCTTGCGCCAGTGCTTCCCAACTTCGCTGTCACACACCGGCGCTGTTCCCAACTTCGGTGACAACCGTCCCGACTACGCTGTCACAGGTCAACGTCCACGACGGCCTGCTGCGCGGCCTGGGGTGGTGAGTCCGCCCGCCCCGGACGGGCCGGTCCGGGGCGGGCTCCGGTCGCCGGCTGCAGGTCGACGGCCGGTGAGAACGCCCCGCCAGGGGCATTAAGTCCGCCCAGACGGGCCGCGCCCGCCGGCCCGCCTGGGTGTCAGGCCATGGGTCACGCGCGGGGGCGGAGGCGTCTATCCGTGGTCCGGGTTGGTGATCTGGGTGCGGGCGCGGGCGAGCATCTCGGCGGCCTCGGTGAGGGCGCTTGCTGCCGTCGCCGGCTGGTAGTCCTGGTCGAGGTCGGCCTGGAGAATCAGCATGAGGGCGCGGGCCGTGTCGCTGGCGGCGTTGATCAGCTGGTTCTGGCCCTCGGTGGCATCACGGAGGTAGCGAAGCTGCCCGGCGAGTTGGGAGACCTGCCAGTACCAGATGGTGGGCAGGTTGGCGGTCATCGCGGGCAGTATGGTCGCGCGGCTGGCGGTGATTTCGTCCAGGTCCGCGCCGCTGTTCAGCAGCTGGATCTCGGCCAGTGTGGCCTCGCTGGCCAGGGCGCCGTAGGCGGCGGCCGCGAGGCTGGCCGTGCGCAGGGCGTGCTGGTCGGTCGCGGCTTCGTAGGTGTGGGCCGGGATGACGGGGTCGGCGACGTGAAGGAGCCGCAGGATCTGGGCGAAGATCTGTGCGTCGGGTGCGCTGTGGTCGGTCACGGGTGGCATTCCATAACGTCCGGGCGGTTGAGGTGTCTGTGGCGCGCGGTGGGCCATGCGTAGGCGTCCGAGCGGGTCAGGCGGTGCGTCGGAAGGTGAGGACGGCGTTGTGGCCACCGAACCCGTAGGGCACCGCGAGGGTCACCGGCCGCAGGCCGCGGGACTACGCCTACGCGGTGCACGCGGTGGAACCGCTCCTGGCGGAGGCCGCCGACTGGGACAGCCCGGATGAGCCGCCAGCCGGCAGCCCGGCCGAGGACTGGAAGGACGTCACTCCCGCCTGGGTGCCGGGGCCGAAGGCGCCGTCCACGCTCACCTGGATGCCGTGCGCGACCAGTTGGCTCTGCACGCCCTGCACCGCACTGCCCGAGGCGCCGCGCGCCAGCGGCGCCATGGCCGGGGACCAGGTCTGGTTGCCCGCGACGCCGTCGGCCGAGGCGTGGGTGGTGTTTCGCTCACGCCCCGGCCGAGACCCCGTCCTGGACGAACTGCGCAGCCGGCCGGACAGCCGCACCACCGCCAACCTGGCCACGGTGCTCAGCGCCCCGCTGATGGTTCTGCTCGCCCGGACCCTCTACAGCGACACCCCGGGACAGGACCCCGCCCACAAGCTCGTTGACATCTCGCACGCAACGTCAACGATGACCATCTGGGTCTGTACGAAGAGCGGCTCTGTCCCGTCATCGGTTCTGTCGCACATCCGGTGGTAACGGAGCGTTCCGGCATTCACCCTCGGTGACAGTCTGATGCAAACCGGCGCTCGGGCCTGGGCGTCCTCCGTTTGGCACATCGGACGCCCGGGGACGGCGGGCCCACGCCTGGCCGACGTCGGATATTCGGGCCGGCATCCCGCCCGGAGGCCACTCGGGCCGCTGAACTGCGGAGCTCTCACTTTCAGCTCTGCCGCAGACAGTGTGACGCTCCGCTACCACCGGATGTGCGACAGAGCCGAAGACCGCACAAACCCGACGAATACGACGCACGCACTTTCCCTCGTCGAGAGCAGTATGGAGTCGTCCGGGCGGCTTCGATGGCTGGCATCGAGCCGCCGGGTGGACTGCGCAAGGAGGCGTGATGACGTCGAACGAGTCTTCGACCCCAGGGATCTCGGCGGAGGTCGAAGCGCGCACCGAGCTGCTGAGGGCGATCAGCGCGGAGACCCGCGCCCTGGACCGGTACAGCGGGCAGCACCACCGTGCTCTGGTGGAGCTGGCCCATGCGTACGCGCTGGTGACCGGCGGCATCGGAGCACCGGCCACCTCCAGCCCGGAGCAGCGGCTGTAGCCGGGCCCGGAGGCGATGCGGTGCCGCACGGCCGGGCTGCTCCTGCTCGGCGCGCGGACGGATCCTGGCCGCCAACCCGCGGGCCGAGGACCTGCTGGGCCGCCGAGCCACGGCGATGGCGGGAACGGGCGGGATCGTCTCGACACTGCTGACCTCCTTCGGCTTGCGACCTGTCGGTTCCGCCCAACCACGGCAGGTTCAAGCCGTAAAGTCAGTGGGTGTCGGGTGCCACCGCACCTGCCGCGGTCGGACCGGAAACCATGAGCGAGGTAGGTATGACCACCACATTCGAGACGTGTGACGGCGTCGAGTCCACCATCGCCCTGCTGGAACGCGAACTTCCCGCGCTCCAGGAGCAGCAGGCGCGTCTGGAGAGCGAGTTGAGTGCTGTCACCGGACGTCTGGAGGCGGTGCGGGCCGCGTTGGACAGTCTGCGCTCGCTCGCGGCGGCGCCCCTGCTCCAGCCGGCGCCCGCCGCCCCGGCCGAGGCTGTCGAGGAGCCGCACCCCGTGCCGGCCGAGCAGCTCGCGGCCAAGGCGCCACGCGCCCGAACCCGCGGCGCCACCAAGGCGCGTCCGGTCACCGGCAGGAAGCGAGCCGAGGCGGACAAGCCCACCCGGGCGAGGAAGACCGGCAAGGCGAGGCCGGCCCCGCAGGCCGCCGCAGCCCCGCAGGAACCCCGTGCGACGGACGCCATCGCGAACTTCCTGGCCACGGCGGGTGAACCGGTTCGGGCCCGCGACGTCGCCCTGGCCCTGGGACGCGAGGACACCCCGAACGCCGTCAACGCCGTGCGCACCGCACTGGAGCGACTCGTCAAGGCCTCCCGCGCACAGCGGGTCGGCCGTGGCCTGTACACCGCCACCGAGCACTGAGTCCGACGTAGGAGTTCCCGCAGCCGACCTGGCGCGAGCTGCTCGCCGCGCTGGTGTCGGAGTCGGCCGTCTCGTCAGCGAGGTCCGTCACCTTCAGGCCATGTCGATCGCCGCACAGCCGCGCGACGCGGTGAGGCTGCCGGGTGGAGGCGCACTGGTCAACGGCTTCGCGTTCGAAAGCCGCGCAGACGGTTCGCGCCGCGCCTTCCTGCGGGCGCTTCGGGGAGGCCTCGGCGAGCGGTGGGGTGACGGGTGCCGGATTGGCCCGGGGGCGTAAGCCCACGGGCTGACGTCGCGCGCGAGGTTTCGCCGCCGGGCCGATGCCAGGAGGATGCCGCCCCGGCACGGTGGTTCCATGGTTCATGCCAAGCGACTCACGACACGTCAGCAACACTCGAAGATCAAGCGGTTGGCCTCCGGGGTGGCCGCGCTGTGCCTGGCCTCGGTCACCACGGGCAGCGGCTGGCGCTGGACCGGGCGCAGAGCCTCGGCGAGCTGAAGCAGGCGGTGGACACCTACCAGGGTGACCCGTGGAACTACACGGTCGACACCGACGCCACCGGGGAGACGTACTTCACCGACGCCTCCCACGTGCCGCACGTCACCGACGAACAGCTCAAGCAGTGCCGGCGGCCCGAGATGCACGACCTGCCGACCGTCCTGGACGGCTCGACGACGGCCTGTGCCCCGGGCAACGACCCGGACGCGGTGGTGCCCGGCATCTTCGGCCCGGCCAACCACCCCAAGCTGGCGCGGACCGACTACGTGGCCAACTCCAACAACAACCCGTACCTCGCCAACGCGGACGCCCCGCTCACCGGCTACCCGAGCATCTACGGCGCCGACCGCGGGCTGGCACCGCGCCCCCAGCTCGGGCTCCGAATGATCGCCGCCCGCCGGGACGGCAGCGACGGGTTCGGTGCTCCGGGCTTCTCCCTGCCCAGCCTTCAGGCCACGATGTTCGGCGACCTCAACCACAGCGCGGAGCTCGGCCGGGACGACGTGGTCGCGATGTGCCGGGCCAACCCCGTCCTGCCCGCCACCGACGGCAGCTCGGTCGACGTCGGCGCCGCCTGTGACGTGCTGGCCGGGTGGAGCATGCGGGACGACGCCGACGGTCATGGCGCCGTCCTCTGGGACAGGTTCTACCGTGGGCTGTTCCAGCACTACGTGGACCCCTTCGTGCGGGTGCCGTACGACCCGGCCCAGCCGCTCACCACCCCGCGCGGCATCAACGGCGGCAGCGTCACCGCCCAGCACGCCCTGGCCGACGCCGTGCAGCAGCTCGCGAAGGACGGGACGGCGCTGGACGCCACCATCGGCGACGTCCAGCGCTGGGCGGGCATCCCGCTGCACGGCTGCCACGGGGGCGAGGGCTGCTTCAACGCCGTCGAGGCCTCTCCCGCCTCGGGCACCACCGGCGCCGTCCGGCCCGCGGACTCCACCGACGCGTACGGGACCAGCTTCGTCATGGCCACCGAGCTGACACTGGACGGTCCGCGCACCCGCACCCTGCTCACCTACGGCGAGTCCGTGAACCCCGAATCGCCGCACTACACCGACCAGACCGCGCTGTTCTCGACGAAGCACTGGGTCACCGAGCGGTTCACCGAGGCCGAGATCAAGGCCGACCCGCATCTGCAGATGACCAGGCTGCACCGCTGACTGAAGAGAGGGGTCCGAGCCGTCGCCCGGCCCCTCTCCACCTTCACCGGAGCTCCAGCCCCGTGCGGACGCTGACCTGCGGTGGGAGTTTCGCCGGGTGGTGGGTTCCGCCTCCGGGGCGCTGGTGAGCGTGCCCGCGCCGGCCCGGACCGCCCTGGCGAGTCCCGGGTCGGTGCGGGGCAGCGGCTGGTGAATTTCCTTCTTCGGCACTCAGCCGGCGCCGGCCGCGGGCGGGCGGGCCGGGGTGCGGGGCCTGGATCGCCGGGAAAACCGATTTCGTGTTGGCGCGGTTGTCGCGTAGGGTGATCTCACCGACGCGGGGTGGAGCAGCTCGGTAGCTCGCTGGGCTCATAACCCAGAGGTCGCAGGTTCAAATCCTGTCCCCGCTACCACGATGGCCGGGGCGGCGCACAGTGTGCGCCGCCCCGGCCTTGTTTGTTGGGCCAGTTGGCGGTTGGTCAGGCTGCCGAGAGCAGTTGCTCGCCGTTGTCGGTGCTCTCCCCGACGGTGCGGTGGGCGTGCACTCCGCGCAGGCAGCGTCAAGTACCCGCCGAGACGCCGACAGCTGCTGCTACGACCAGCAGAGCGACGTTGCGACCGAAGGGGCACCTATGGGTGGTAGAGGGCGTGGGCGCGTGTCATGTCGGTAGGCCCGTCCTGGCCGATATGGAAGAAGTAGTTCACCTGCCATGCCTGCGTGCTGCGGGCTTGCCGGTTGGTCGTGGTCACCCACGGCGGGTAGACGCGGAACCCTCGTTTCCCGCCGCAGCCGTTGCGGGAGACGATGTCGCGCTCGCACAGCACCTCGCGCGGGAACACGAACTGCCCGAAGCCGTTGTCGTCGCGGCTGCTGATGATGAAGAAATCCACCTCGTCTTCGGCGTCGAAGGGTCGGATCGGTCCCTCCTTGGACCGCTGCCACACGGTGACGAACTGGCCCACCTTCGTCGGGGTGGTTTTGGCCACGCGGAACCGGACCGAGCGGCCATCGATCGTGAATCCGCAAGCCGCGTACTCGGTGCTCTCCGGTTCGGCCACCGGCAGCGAACAGGCGAAACCGCTCGGGTCGTACACCAATGCCTTCGCTGCCAGCAGGTCACCGTGAAACCCCGCCCACGGCTGATTCGTCACCATCCCGTCATCCTGCCATCGCCACCGCCGACCGGCTCCACCGCCCGGGGCGCCGGCGCCCCGGGCGCGCCGCACGCGATGCAGAAGGAATGGCTCAACGACGCCCGCCGGGAGTGGACTGGGAAGAAGGGTGGTGCTGTCCAACTCGGATTCGGTTGACGTCGAGGCGTTCAGCCAGGAACCGTGAGATGGTCGGCGGCGCCGCCGTGCCATTCGATCATGAAGAGGGTGGCGTCGTCGCTGGTGCGCCCGCCTCGTTCCCTCTTCAGCGTGTGGGAGAGCCGGCGCAGATCTGCCCGCATCCCCTGTGACGGCTCTTCTCCCAGACGGTTGATACAGCGGATGAGGCGTTCCTCACCGAACGGCTCGCCGCCGGTGACGTGCTCTTCGATGATGCCGTCGGTGTAGCACAGCACCCGGTCGTCCGGCTGGAGCTGGTGCTCCTTGATACGGGGCTCCTCGCCGCCGAAGCCGACGGGTAGCGTCGTCGCGCTCTCCAGCTGCTCCACGGCCTTGCCGTCGCGGATCAGCAGCGGCGCGGGGTGGCCCGCGTTGACCAGCTCCATCTCACCGGTGGCGATGTTCACGTGCATCAGCTGGGCGGTGACGAAGTGGTCCGGACCGAACTGCCGGGAGATGGCGTCGTCCATGAACGCGTACTTCTCGGGCAGGCTGACGAACACGCGCCGGGCATGCCGGTAGGCGCCGATGGCGACGGTCGCCATCACGGCGGCGTCCAAGGCGTGGCCCATCGCGTCGATCACGGCCGCGTGCAGGATGTTGTCGTTGAGGGCGTAGTCGAAGCTGTCGCCGGCGACGCGGTAGGCGGGCTCCAGGATGCCGGCCACCGCGACCCGCGGCACGGACATCGTCAGCGGCGGCAGCAGGCTCCACTGGATCTCCGCGGACACGCTCATCGGCTCCCGGCGCCGGGCCAGGAAGAACTGGTCGGTGTAGGCGTTCTTGGTGACGAGCATTTCGGCCACCAGGGCAGCGAGTCGGCGCAGCAGGCGCCGGTCGTCGTCGCTGACGGTCTCCAGGGTCATGGCCATCACACCCACCTGGTCGCTGCCGTCCAGCAGCGGCAGGTACATCCGGACGCCATGGGCCTGCGGCACCTCGACGACGTCCTCGCTCAGGAAGGCCCGGCCGGCGTGGGAGTCTGTCATCGGCTCGGGTTGGCCGACGTGCAGTTTCCTGCCCGGCAGCGGCACCAGCAGCTCCTGCGCGTAGTCCTGGAGCAAGATGGAGATGTCGCGGCCGCCGATCCCGGCCACCTCCTCCGCGATCAGTGGGGCGATCAGCTGCGGTGGCATCAGCCTCGCCCGATCCAGCAGCAGGCCGAGCAGCCGTTCGCCGAAACCCTCCGACCGGTCTACGCTCTTCCGATCCATGACCCGGTTCGCCACCTCATTCCTGCCGCCCATGCCGGTCACCGCCTCCGTACAAAGTGACCTGGGAAGCCGCAGGAGTGGTTCATTACTCCAACGCGCGGCATGTCGGCCCACGCTGACCGCACGGTGCACTGGTGGCGCCGGGTCTACCCGGGCCACACCCGCGCCGGACACCCTCCGGTCGCCCTGGCCGTCACCGGTGCCGGAGCCACCGCGCTGGCGAGGCGCCAGTCAAGCCGAGAACGATCGGGTCTTCGGCAGTTGTCTTGAGAGCCCTGTATGTGCCGTAGTGGTGCACGGTGGTCCGGGACGGCAACGATGACGGCTGGCGCGAGTACGAGGACTCGGTGTCGGTCAGCGCTTCCAGCGCGGTGAGCATGCCCTTCACGCGGCATCCGCCCCGGACCGCCGGTGCTACCGGGCGACCGCCCGCTCGGCGGGCGCTCCGGCACGGGCGACCAGTTCGGCGAGCTCAGCGGGGGCCAGGCTGCCCGGCTCGCGGCGCTCCCGTGCCCAGCGGTTCACCAGCGCCTGGAGTGCCTCGTTCACCGGCGTGGGCACGCCACAGGTCCGACCGAGCAGGACGATCTCCCCGTTCAGGTAGTCGGCCTCGGCAGACCCGCCGCCGCGCTTGAGGCTCTGCCAGGTCGAGCCGTGCCCCGCCCCGACGGCGGCGGGCGGCTCCTCGACGGCGCCTCGGCGCAGCCCAGCCAGCTCCGCGGCCCCGACGTGGTCGATGCCCGAGCGGTCCAGCACCGCGACGGCCTCGGTCCTCGCCCGGGCGGCCAGCTCGCCGGTCTCGGCCCCAGGCCGGCGCCCGCACAGCGCGTCGACGGCGTTGGCCAGGTTGCCGACCAGCTTCCCGTACTTCCAGCGCATGACGTCTTCGGCGACCAGCACCCGGAAGTCGGACCTGCGCAGGTCCCCGCCCGAGCCCGCGACGGGCTCGGCGGGGCCGCCCCGGGAGCGGCCCAGGACCACCCCGCCCGGCTGCGGGCCGCACCCCGT
>NZ_JBHVVI010000129.1:0-23978 GCF_042883685.1 Kitasatospora sp. NPDC058190 | reverse complement strand
CCCCAACCCCCCCTATTGGTCTTTAAAAAAACCACCCAGCCCCCGGAGCGGCCACCCCCGGAGCCGCCCCCGGCCACCCACCCTCCCGAAAGCCCCCCACCACCACAGAAACGCCTCAACGGGGCAACGCCAACAACCCCGCCCCGAAGTACTGCCGATCCCCACAAGCCCGCGGCCCCACCGGACACCCCGCCGCAGCCGTGGTCGCCAACAGGGCGGCCAACCCACCGGACCCCAGATCCGGATGCAACGCCGCCGCGACCGCCACCGCCCCGGCGACATGGGCCGCCGCCATCGAGGTCCCCGCCAGCGCCGCGTACTGCCCGCCGGGCCAGTCGGAGACGATCGCCCCCTGCGCCCCGCCGTCCGGATCCCCGCCCGGGGCCGCGAGCGAGACGTGCCCGCGCCCGTAGTTGGTGTACGAGGACGGACGCCCGTCCCGGTTCACGGCGGTGACGGTGACCACGCCCGGGAGTTCGCCGGGAAGGCGAATGCACTCGGTGCCCAGGTAGCGGGTGCGGGCCGGCTCGGAGCCCCGGTCGTTGGGGCTGCGTTCGTCGGTCCGGGCCGCACCGAGGTCCTGTCCGTCGTTGCCGGCCGAGGCGACCACCACCGCGCCCTTGCGCTGGGCGTACGCGGCGGCCCGGCCGACGGCCGCGACCAGCGCCGCCTGGTCCCGGTCCTCGGGGCAGTTGTACTTCCACGGGTCCGCGAAGTAGCTGTTGTTGATCGCCCTGGCCCCGTGGTCGGCCGCCCAGAGCATGCCGCAGACGATGTTCTCCGCGTAGTACTGCCCCAGCGGCCCGAGCAGCCGGACGGCGGCGATCCGCACCCCCGGCGCGACCCCGGTGACGCCCTTCCCGTCCCGGGCCGCGCCGATGATCCCGGCGACGTGGGTGCCGTGTCCGCTCTCCCCCACCCCTGAGTCGGGCCGCCAGGAGCCGGTCCTGGCGTCCGGCCGCCCGTCCGCACAGGAGGCCGAGGCCTTCGGGTCGACGGCGGCCCACAGGTCCGGGTGGCTGTCGTCCACGCCCGAGTCCAGCACCGCGACCAGCACCTTGTGCAGCGCCTCGGCACTCGGCGTCGCCCCGCCGGTGTCCCCGGTCCGCCCCGAGGCCGGCCCCAGCATGGCGAGGTTCCAGGCGCCGCCCTCCGCCGGATCGGGCACGGTGGGCGTCCCGCCCTCCTCCCCCTCGGAAGCCGCCCGCCCGCGGGCGGTCACACGCGCGCCAGTCGTCACACGCCCGTCGGGGACCGTACGCCCACCTGGAGCCACGCGTCCGCCGGAAGTCGCACGCCCCGCCGAACTCCCCCGCTCCGCCCCCGCCGCGAAGTCCCCGGTCCCGTCCACCGCCCGCGGCGGCCCCACCACCGGCGCGGTCCGGGTCGCCCCCACGGCGGCGATCCCCGGCCTGGCCCGGACCCTGTCCGCGAAGCCGCCGGTCGCGTACGCGAGCACCGCCCCGATCTGCGGGTACTCCTGCACCACCTGTCCGCCCGCCGCCCGGCTCTCCGCCCCCGCCCGGGCGGCGCCCTCGGCGTCCTCCTGCCCGGCCAGCACCAGGTAGCTCAGGTACGCCCGCCCGGGCCCGGAGACGTACGGCACGGCCCCGCCGACCACCAGGGCCGTGAGCAGCATCGCCAGCAGCATCCGGACGGGCCCGCGGACCCTGCGCCGGCGGACCGCGCGGGCGGGACTGCCGGACTGGTGCGCCTGCGCCATCCCACGGTCTCCGCTCGTCGGTCCGGTGAGGTCACGGCATGCGGGCCACGGCGGTGCGGTCACAGCCACGGATTGATCACATGTCCGATTCATTACGATATAAGTGGTTTATCGTTCCTGCCTTCTCGACTACACCCACGGCCACACCCGCACCCTCGACGAGCCCCCGCCCGCCGGCCCGCGTGTCAGTCCCACCCGGCACCATGGGGGCATGGCGCCCCAGCACCCGACCCCGCCCTCCGACGACCCCCTGGCCGGATTCGCCCCGGCCACCCGGGCCTGGTTCACCGGCGCCTTCTCCGCCCCCACCACCGCCCAGTCCGAGGCCTGGCGCGCCATCCGGCGGGAGACCGACGTCCTGGTGGTCGCCCCCACCGGCTCCGGCAAGACACTCGCCGCCTTCCTCTCCGCGCTGGACCGCCTCAGCAGCACCCCGCCCCCCGCCGAGCCCAAGCGCCGCTGCCGGGTGCTCTACGTCTCGCCGCTCAAGGCCCTCGCGGTGGACGTCGAGCGCAATCTCCGCGCCCCGCTGACCGGCCTGCGCCAGGCCGCCGTCCGCCTCGGCCTGCCCGAGCCGGAGATCCAGGTCGCGATCCGCTCCGGCGACACCCCCGCCGCCGACCGCCGCCGCTTCACGACCCACCCGCCGGACATCCTGATCACCACCCCCGAGTCGCTCTTCCTGCTGCTCACCTCCGCCTCCCGGGAGGCGTTGCGCGGTGTGGACACGGTGATCCTGGACGAGGTGCACGCGGTCGCCGGCACCAAGCGCGGCGCCCACCTCGCACTCAGCCTGGAGCGGCTGGACGAGTTGCTGGACCGCCCGGCCCGCCGGATCGGCCTGTCCGCCACGGTGCGCCCGGTCGAGGAGGTGGCCCGCTTCCTCAGCCCCCAGCGCGGCGCCGTCGTCGTCCAGCCCGCCGCCGCCAAGGAGTTCGACCTCTCGGTGGTCGTCCCCGTCCCCGACCTGGACGACCTGCCCGCCGCCCCGGCCACCGGCGGCGCCGCCGGCAGCGACCCCCAGCGTCAGGCCTCGATCTGGCCGCACGTCGAGGAGCGGATCGTCGACCTGGTCGAGGCGCACCGCTCGACCATCGTCTTCGCCAACTCCCGCCGCCTGGCCGAGCGCCTGTGCAACCGGCTGAACGAGATCGCCCACGAGCGCGCCACCGGCACCGCCGTCCCCGAGGCGCACGCCCCGGCCCAGTTGATGGGCGGCTCGGGCGCCGCCAAGGGTGCGCCCGCGGTCATCGCGCGGGCGCACCACGGCTCCGTCTCCAAGGAGCAGCGCTCGCTCGTCGAGGAGGAGTTGAAGGCCGGTCGGCTGCCCGCCGTGGTCGCCACCTCCAGCCTGGAGCTGGGCATCGACATGGGCGCCGTGGAGCTCGTCGTCCAGGTCGAGTCCCCGCCGTCGGTCGCCTCCGGCCTGCAGCGGGTCGGCCGGGCCGGCCACCAGGTCGGCGCCGTCTCCACCGGCGTCTTCTTCCCCAAGTACCGGGGGGACCTGGTGCAGTCCGCCGTGGTGACCGAGCGGATGCGGGCCGGCCGGATCGAGGCGCTGCGCATCCCGCGCAACCCGTTGGACGTGCTGGCCCAGCAGCTGGTCGCGATGACGGCCCTGGACGCCTGGCCGGTGGACGACCTGCTCACCGTGGTCCGCCGCGCCGCGCCCTTCGCCACCCTCCCGCAGTCCGCCTTCGACGCCGTGCTCGACATGCTGGCCGGCCGCTACCCCTCGGACGCCTTCGCCGAGTTGCGTCCCCGGGTGGTCTGGGACCGGGTGGCCGGCACGGTCACCGGCCGCCCCGGTGCCCAGCGCCTGGCCGTCACCTCCGGCGGCACCATCCCCGACCGCGGCCTGTTCGGCGTCTTCATCGCCGGCACCGACCCGAAGAAGGGCGGCGGCAGGGTCGGCGAGCTGGACGAGGAGATGGTCTACGAGTCCCGCGTCGGCGACGTGTTCACCCTCGGCACCACCTCCTGGCGGATCGAGGAGATCACCCACGACAAGGTGCTGGTCACCCCCGCCCCCGGCGTCCCGGGCCGGCTCCCGTTCTGGAAGGGTGACACCCTCGGCCGCCCGCTCGAACTCGGCCGCGCGCTGGGCGCGTTCACCCGCGAGCTGGGCGGCCTCCGGCCGGAGGCCGCGACCGAGCGCCTCAAACAGGCCGGCCTGGACGACTGGGCCGCCGCCAACCTGCTCGACTACCTCGCCCAACAGCGCACCGCCTGCGGCCACCTCCCGGACGACCGCACCATCGTGGTCGAGCGCTTCCGGGACGAGCTCGGTGACTGGCGGATCGTCATCCACTCCCCGTTCGGCGCCCAGGTGCACGCCCCCTGGGCCCTGGCCCTGGGCGCCCGGCTGCGCGAGAAGCACGGCCTGGACCCCCAGGTCATGCACGCCGACGACGGCATCGTGCTCCGCCTGCCCGACGCCGATCTCCTGGCCCCCGACTTCGATTTCAGCAGCCCGTCCGAACCCTCCGGTTCGCCCCCGGACGAGGCCCCGGTCGGCGCCGACGCCGCCCTGTTCGACCCCGGCGAGATCGAGCAGCTGGTCACCGACCAGGTCGGCGGCTCCGCCCTGTTCGCCTCCCGCTTCCGCGAGTGCGCCGGCCGCGCCCTGCTGCTCCCCCGCCGCAACCCCGGCCGCCGCACCCCGCTCTGGCAGCAGCGCCAGCGCGCCGCCCAACTGCTCGAAGTCGCCTCCGAGTACGGCTCGTTCCCGATCGTCCTGGAGGCCGTCCGGGAGTGCCTGCAGGACGTCTTCGACGTCCCCGGCCTGGTCGAGCTGATGGGCGACCTGGAGTCCCGCGCGGTCCGCCTGGTCGAGGTCACCACCCCCGAGCCCTCGCCCTTCGCCCGCTCGCTGTTGTTCGGCTACGTCGCCCAGTTCCTCTACGAGGGCGACTCCCCGCTCGCCGAACGCCGCGCCGCCGCCCTCTCGTTGGACTCCCGGCTGCTGTCCGAGCTCCTCGGCCAGGCCGAGCTGAGCGAACTGCTCGACCCCGGGGTCCTCGCCGAGCTGGAGGCCGAACTCCAACGCCTCACCCCCGAGCGCCGGATCAAGGACGCCGAGGGCGTCGCCGACGCCCTGCGCCTGCTCGGCCCGCTCACCGAGGCCGAGTTGACCGCCCGCGGCGCCGAACCGCTCTGGGCCCTGGAGCTGGAGGCCGCCCGCCGGGTGATCCAGGTCCGGATCGCCGGCGAGCAGCGCTGGGCCGCGATCGAGGACGCCGGGCGGCTGCGCGACGCGCTCGGCACCCCGCTGCCGGTCGGCGTCCCCGAGGCCTTCACCGAGCCGGTCAAGGACCCGCTGGGCGACCTGCTGGCCCGCCACGCCCGTACCCACGGCCCGTTCACCGCGGCCGAGGCGGGCGCCCGCTACGGCCTGGGCACCGCCGTGGTCACCGGCACCCTGCACCGGCTCACCGCCGCCGGCCGCCTGGTCCAAGGGCAGTTCAGGCCCGCCGAGAGCCACACCGCCCCCGAGTGGTGCGACGCCGAGGTGCTGCGCCGGCTGCGCCGCCGCTCGCTGGCCGCCCTGCGCCAGGAGGTCGAGCCGGTCCCGCCGCGTGCCCTGGCCGCCTTCCTCCCGCAGTGGCAGCACCTGGCCGGCCACCGGCTGCGCGGCCCGGACGGCCTGCTCCGGGTGGTCGAGCAGCTCCAGGGCACCGCCCTGCCCGCCTCCGCTCTGGAGAAACTGATCCTCCCGGCCCGGCTCGCCGACTACTCCCCCGGCCTGCTGGACGAGCTGACGGCCGCCGGCGAGATCGGCTGGTGCGGCGCCGGCGCGCTGCCCGGCAAGGACGGCTGGCTGAGCCTGCACCTGGCCGAGAACGCCCACCTGCTGCGCCCCGAGCCCGTCCCGCCCGCGCTCACCCCGCTGCACAGCGCGCTGATGCAGGCGCTGGCCGGCGGCTACGGCCTGTTCTTCCGCCAACTGGTCCAGCAACTCCCGGAGGACACCGCCGAGCCGGAGATCGTCGAGGCGCTCTGGGACCTGGTCTGGGCCGGGTACGTCACCAACGACACCCTGGCCCCGCTGCGCGCCCTGCTCGGTTCCGGCCGTACCGCGGGCGCCACCGCCCACCGCGCGCCCAGGGCCACCCCGCGCGGCCGCTACGGCGGCGCCGGCCGCGCCTTCGGCCGGGTCGGCGGAGCGCTGCGCAGCGGCCCGCCGACGGTGGCCGGGCGCTGGTCGCTGCTGCCCGCCTTCGCCGCCGACCCGACGGTCCGGGCCACCGCCCAGGCGCAGAGCCTGCTGGACCGGCACGGTCTGCTCACCCGGGGCGCGGTGGCGGCCGAACGGGTGCCCGGCGGCTTCGCCGGCGTCTACCGGGTGCTCGCCGCGATGGAGGAGCGCGGCCGGGCCCGCCGGGGCTACTTCGTCGAGGGCCTGGGCGGCGCCCAGTTCGCCATGGAGGGCGCGGCCGACCGGCTGCGCTCGGTCAGCGGCCGGCTGGAGCGGGCCCGCAGCACCGAGTGGCCGGCCGCCCCGACCGCCGAACCGCCGCAGCTGCTGGTGCTGGCCGCCGCCGACCCGGCGAACGCCTACGGCGCCGCCCTGCCCTGGCCCGAGCCGCCCACCGTCCCCGGCCGCAAGGAGTCCACCGCCCATCGACCGGGCCGCAAGGCGGGCGCCCTGGTGGTCCTGGTGGACGGCGAGCTGGCGCTGTACGTGGAGCGGGGCGGCAAGTCCCTACTGGCCTGGCCCGAGGACGGGGCGACCCGGGCGCTGGCCGCCGGGGCGCTGGCCGAGGCGGTCCGCGCGGGCGCGCTCGGCAGCGTCACGGTGGAGCGGGCCAACGGTGAGCCCGCGCTCGGTTCCGACCTCGGCCGCGCCCTGGAGGAGGCCGGTTTCCACGCCACCCCGCGCGGCCTCCGGCTGCGGCCCTAGGGAGCCGCGTCCGGAGCGTGCGCGGGAACGCCGAAGGCCGCGGGGTCAACGACCCCACGGCCTCAGCCACATCTGATCATCCGACCGGCGGCGACTGCGTCTCCACCCGGCCCACGGCCTCCTGACGCCGACGCCGGACCGGTCCGGTCGCGTTCCGGTCGGCGTGGACCGGGATGAGGCCGAGACCCCAACCACCGGCCGCGAGCAGTCCCAGCACCGCGCCGTCGGCGAGTTGCCCCCTGACAGCCAGCAACCACCAACCGAGCCCGGCCGTCAGGGCCACCGGGGCCCATCTGGCCGGCCAGGGCACCAACCGCCGCGCCCGCAGCCCTATTCGGGCCACCGCGCGCACCGTCGCGAGTCTCCGCACGACCGCCCTCCTCCGCTCGCCCCGGGCATCGGTGGAGCCCGGGTGTCGAGGCCGGAATCAGGCGGCGACCACGTCCATCGCAGCGGCCTTGGGCGACATGGTCGCCCGGTCGGCGCCGGGGGCGGGCAGCGGAACCGGTTCGAGTACCGGCCTCAGCAGATCACCTTCGGAGAGGGTGGCCATCGCCGCAAGTTCGGCGAGCGACAGCTCGTCGCTGACCTCGCGCATGACCTCGGACATCCGGACGTCGAGTGCGTCGCAGATGGCGGAGAGCAGCTCCGAGGAGGCCTCCTTCTGTCCCCGCTCGACCTCGGAGAGGTATCCGAGCGAAACCCTGGCGGCCGCCGACACCTCGCGGAGTGTGCGGCCCTGGCGCTGGCGCTGCCGACGCAGTACATCGCCCAGTAGGCGACGGAGCAGGATCATCGGTGCCTCCCTCCTCGGACTGCGGATCGAGATGTCACGCCCCCACCGTACCGCCTTGCCCGCTTCGCGTGCGGGGACCCCGGTCGTGTTCACTCTGGGCTGCAAGGCCGTCCCCCTCCTCGTTCCGGTGTCACACCCGGGTTCGCGGGCCCCTCGTGGTACCCGACGCGGCCCACCCGGCCACCATCACGCAACTCGTTCGCCATCTGGTATCTGCCCAACCAGGACCTCGGATGTAACACGATCCTCCAGCAGTGCCATACCCGCGCGTGCCGGTTCGACAGATCTCGGTTCGGTGGAGATCCTCCGCCGGGCCCCTATCGAGCGAGCCGGCCGACGAGCAGCTCCAGTGCGGCGGTCACCGCTCCGTGACGGATTGTGGCACGACCACCCGACAGCAGGGGCGAACTGACCAGAGTTCCCCCCGGGCCGGCCACCGCCAGGTGTACCGTGCCGACCGGCTGACCGTCCTGCGGGTCCGGACCGGCCACCCCGGTCGTCGCGAGCCCGTACGTGGCCCCCAGCAGCCCCCGCACGCCCTCGGCCATCTGCCGCGCCACCACCGGGTGCACCGGGCCGTACACGTCCAACAGGCCCTCGTCCACACCGAGCACCGAGGCCTTCAGCTCGGTCGCGTAGGCGGTGACCGAGCCGCGGAAGGTCGCGGACGCCCCGGGGACGTCCACCAGCGCGGCGGCCAGCAGCCCGCCGGTCAGCGACTCGGCGACGGCCAGGGTGCCCCCCTGGGCCCGCAGCGCGGTGTGCGCCCGATCGGCCAGCTCGTAGTCCGTCACCCGGTCTCCCCCGTCGCTCACCGGTCCGCGCGCTCCGCGGCCGTTCCCTCGCGGCGCAGTCGCAGCGCCTGTCCGATGTAGTCCAGCGCGGTGGCGACGGTGAGCAGCACCGCCAGGGCCATCAGGACGGCCCGTCCGGTGGCCAGCCAGCCGGTCAGCGGCAGGACGTACATGCCGACCGCGGTGCCCTGGGTCAGCGTCTTGAGCTTGCCGCCGCGGCTGGCCGGGATGACCCCGTAGCGGATCACCCAGAAGCGCATCAGCGTGATGCCGAGCTCGCGGGCCAGGATCACCACGGTGACCCACCAGGGCAGGTCGCCGAGCAGCGAGAGGCCGATCAGCGCCGAGCCCATGATCGCCTTGTCGGCGATCGGGTCGGCGATCTTCCCGAAGTCGGTGACCAGGCCCTTGCGGCGGGCGAGTTCACCGTCGAACAGGTCGGTGATCATCGCGATCGCGAACGCGGCCCAGGCGACGGCGCGCCACTTGGGGTTGTGCCCGCCGTCGGCGAACAGCAGCGCCACGAAGACCGGGACCAGCAGGACCCGGACCATCGTGAGCACGTTGGCGATGTTCCAGATACCCGGCGCCGGCGGGAGGGCGGCCGCCGGTCTGCCCGGGTGGGCCGCGGCCGGGGCGCCGGGCCCCTTGGTCATTCCCCGGCTCCCGGAGCCTCGGCCCCCGAAGTCCTGGGCAGTCGCACCTGCTCCAGCGCCTCGGCGATCAGGTCGACGCCCTCGCTGGCCACCACGGTGGCCCGCCAGAACTGCCCGACCTCCGGGTTCTCGACGCCGTTCAGGGTGGTCAGGCCGTCGGTCTCCGGAGCCTGGTGGGCGGAGCGGCCCTCGACCACGCCGTCCTCGACCGACTCGATCAGCACCTCGACCTCGGTGCCGATCCGCTGCTCGGCCCGCTGGGCGGTCATCTCCTCGGCGAGGCGGCTCAGCCGGCTCAGCCGGTCCGCGACCACGTCCTCGGGCAGCTTGCCGTCGTAGGTCGCGGCCTCGGTGCCCTCCTCGTCGGAGTAGCCGAAGACGCCGATCGCGTCCAGTCCGGCGTGGGTGACGAAGCGCTCCAGCTCGGCGTAGTCCTCCTCGGTCTCCCCGGGGAAACCGACGATGAAGTTGGACCGGGCACCGGCCTGCGGGGCCTTGTCGCGGATGGTCTTCAGCAGCTCCAGGAACTGGTCGGTGGAGCCGAAGCGGCGCATCCGGCGCAGCACGGCGGGCGCCGAGTGCTGGAAGGACAGGTCGAAGTACGGCACCACGTCGGTGGTCCCGGTCATCGCGTCGATCAGGCCCGGGCGCATCTCGGCCGGCTGCAGGTAGGAGACCCGGACCCGCTCGACGCCCTCGATCGCGGAGATCTCGCCGAGCAGCGTCTCCAGCAGCCGGATGTCGCCGAGGTCCTTGCCGTACGAGGTGTTGTTCTCGCTGACCAGGACGATCTCGCGGACGCCCTGCTCGGCCAGCCACTGGGCCTCGTGCAGCACGTCGGAGGGGCGGCGGGAGATGAACGAGCCCCGGAAGGCCGGGATGGCGCAGAAGGAGCAGCGCCGGTCGCAGCCGGAGGCGAGCTTGACCGAGGCGACCGGGCTGTCGTCCAGCCGCTTGCGCAGGGTGCGCGGGCCGGAGGCGGGCGCCAGGCCGTCGGGCAGGTCGGCGATCGGCTCGGCGGCGGCCTCGGCGCCGTGGCCGGGCAGCGCGACGGCCTCGGCGGCGGACTGCCGCTCGGCGGGGCTGATCGGCAGCAGCTTGCGGCGGTCGCGCGGGATGTGCGGGGCATGGTGGCCGCCGGAGAGGATGGTCTGCAGGCGGTCGGAGATGTCGGCGTAGTCGTCGAAGCCGAGCACGCCGTCCGCCTCGGGCAGCGCGTCGGCGAGCTCCTTGCCGTACCGCTCGGCCATGCAGCCGACCGCGACGACGGCCTGGGTGCGGCCGTGGCCCTTGAGGTCGTTGGCCTCCAGCAGGGCGTCCACGGAGTCCTTCTTGGCGGCCTCGACGAAGCCGCAGGTGTTGACGACGGCGACGTCCGCCTCGGCGGCGTCGTCGACGAGCAACCAGCCGTCGGCTTCCAGTCGCCCGGCGAGTTCCTCGGAGTCCACCTCGTTGCGGGCGCATCCGAGCGTGACAAGGGCGACAGTGCGGCGTTCAGGCATAGGCCCAAGATTAACGCGCGGCCTCCGGTGCCGTTCGCCCCGGAGGCCGTGTGCCATGGATCAGCTGATCATCAACGGCCCTCGACGGCCCCTGTGGTCAGCCAGCCTGCGGGTCTCCGGGGGTGTACGTGACGTGCACCACCTGGCCGTCCTTGCCGAGGACCCCGAGGTCCTTGCCGTTGACGTACGCGTGCACGGCCCCGCCGTTGCCGAGCACCAGCTTGATCTGCTTGGGGTCGGTGAAGGTCTGGTCCTGGCCGTCGCTGATGTTGTTCTGGAACAGCGACTTGCCGTTGCCGTCCATCGCCGAGACCCAGCTGGTGCCCTGGGCGACCAGCTTCACGGTGACCTTGTCGGCCGGGACGGCGGCGATCGCGGCGGCGCTCGGCGCGGGCGCCGGCGGCTGGACGGCGGGCGTTTCCGGGGCGACCGAGCCGGTGCCGGAGCCGCTGGGCAGCGGCGCGCTGGCGGAGCCGGTGGTGCCGGTGGTGCCGTGGCCGCCCTTGCCGCTCACCAGGTTGAAGCCGATCAGCGCGACCACCGCGACGATCGCGGCGACCATGGCCGCCGCCCAGTTCGGCCGGCCGCGGCTGGGCACCCTGATCGGGCCGCTGTCGATCAGCTGGGTGGCCGGGCGCTTGGCGGCCGGCGAGCCGCCGTGCGCGGCGTCGTAGCGGGCGACCAGCGCCTCGCCGTCCACGCCCACCGCGCGGGAGATCGCGCGGATGTGCCCGCGGGCGTAGAAGTCGCCGCCGCAGCGGTCGAAGTCGTCCTCCTCGATGGCGTGGACGATCGGCACCCGCACCCGGGTGGCGGTACTCACCTGGTCCACCGTGAGTCCCGCCTCGATCCGGGAGGCGGACAGCACCCGGCCGATGCTCGGGGCATCGGCCGCCTGCACCGCGTCGTCGGTCGGCTCGACGGACGACGGGGGGATCTCGCGGTCGGAGGACTTGCCGATGGTCACGGGGCACGCCTTTCGAGCGGATGGCCACCTGCTGGAGAACAGTGTAGGGGCGTGGACGGATCGTTGCCCAAGCAGAAACGGGACGGAATGCGCGCGCCCGTTCCGACCGGGGGCCGGCCCCCCGCTGACCGGTCGTCAGCGGGGACTCGCGGGCACCCGGAGTGCGCTTTCCGGCCTGTGACGCGGTGTACGGACGTTCGGTTCCCCACACCGCGCCCACCCTCCTCCGAACGGGTGAACACACCCGGAGGGCACGGCCCGTCAGCCCCGCAGGGTCACCAGCACACCGTCCAACTCGTCCGGCTTCACCAGGACGTCGCGGGCCTTGGAGCCCTCGCTCGGACCGACGATCCCGCGCGACTCCATCAGGTCCATCAGCCGGCCCGCCTTGGCGAAGCCGACCCGGAGCTTGCGCTGGAGCATCGAGGTCGAGCCGAACTGGGTGGAGACCACCAGCTCGGCCGCCTGGATCAGCAGGTCGAGGTCGTCGCCGATCTCCTCGTCGATCTCCTTCTTCGGCCCGGCCCCGGCCATCACGTCGTCCCGGTAGACGGCGCTCAGCTGGTCCTTGCAGTGCTGCACCACCTTGGCGATCTCCGCCTCGGTGACGAACGCGCCCTGCATCCGGATCGGCTTGCTCGCGCCCATCGGCAGGAAGAGCGCGTCGCCCTTGCCGATCAGCTTCTCCGCGCCGGGCTGGTCCAGGATGACCCGGGAGTCGGCCATCGCGGAGGTCGCGAAAGCCAGCCGGGACGGCACGTTGGCCTTGATCAGGCCGGTGACCACGTCCACCGAGGGCCGCTGGGTGGCGAGCACCAGGTGGATGCCGGCCGCGCGGGCCAGCTGGGTGATCCGGACCACCGAGTCCTCGACGTCGCGCGGCGCGACCATCATCAGGTCGGCCAGCTCGTCGACGATCACCAGCAGGTACGGGTACGGCCTCAGCTCCCGCTCGCTGCCCAGCGGCGGGGTGACCCTGCCGGCCTTCACCGCCTCGTTGAAGTCGTCCACGTGCCGGAAGCCGTACGCCGCGAGGTCGTCGTAGCGCAGGTCCATCTCGCGCACCACCCACTGGAGGGCCTCGGCGGCCTTCTTGGGGTTGGTGATGATCGGCGTGATCAGGTGCGGGATGCCCTCGTACGCGGTCAGCTCGACCCGCTTGGGGTCGACCAGGACCATCCGCACCTCGTCCGGGGTGGCCCGGGCGAGGATCGAGGTGATCAGGCAGTTGATGCAGGACGACTTGCCGGCGCCGGTCGCACCGGCCACCAGGATGTGCGGCATCTTGGCGAGGTTGGCCATCACGGTGTGGCCCTCGACGTCCTTGCCCATGCCGACGACCATCGGGTGGGTGTCCTCGGCGGCCGTGCGCGAGCGCAGCAGGTCGCCGAGGTTGACCATCTCGCGGTCCCGGTTGGGGATCTCGATGCCGACCGCGGACTTGCCCGGGATCGGGCTGATGATCCGCACGTCCGGGCTGGCCACCGCGTACGCGATGTTCTTGGCGAGCGCGGTGATCCGCTCCACCTTGACGGCCGGGCCGAGCTCGACCTCGTAGCGGGTGACCGTCGGGCCGCGGGTGAAGCCGGTGACCTTGGCGTCCACCTTGAACTCGGCGAAGGTGCCGGTGAGCTGGGCCACCACCTCGTCGTTGAGGGCGCTGCGGGCCTTGGCCGGGCCGCCGCGCTCCAGCAGGTCGAGCGAGGGCAGCGCGTAGGTGATGCCCTCGCCGAGCTGGAGCTGCTCCATCCGCACCGGCGCCGGACCGTGCTCCGCGGGCGCGCCCGGGCCGCCGCTGCGCGCGGCCGGGACGGCGGGCTCCTCCGGCGCTGCGGTGAGGTCCTTGACCTGGTGCATCATGTCCGCCACCGCGGAGGAGGCGGGCACCCCGTAGACCAGCGCGCCGTCCAGGTCGGCGGCCGCGCCGGCGGCGAGGTCGCGGGTGGCGTACGGGTCCGGCGGCTCCTCGTCGAGCGGCTCCTTGTCCAGCGAGATGCGACGGACGGCCTCCGGCTGCTCCTCGTCGTCGGCGCTCTGTTTGCGCCGCCGCCGGCGACGGCGGGCGGCCACCTCGTCGGTCGGGTCGTCACCGTCGGTGTCCAGGGTGAACGGCATGGCGTCGGGGTCGGCGTCCTCCGGCGGGTCGGTGGACAGCCCGCGCTCCGGCGTACGCCCCCAGCGCGGCTCGTCCTCCGGCCCGGGCTCGATCACGCCGAGCCGTATGAACAGCCCCCGCACCCGCTCGCCGATCCGGTTGACCGGGGTGGCGGTGACCACCAGCAGGCCGAAGAAGGCCAGCAGCAGGAGCAGCGGCACGGCCAGCGCCGGCCCGGCGGCGGCCATCATCGGGGTGGACGCGGCCCAGCCGATGATCCCGCCGGCCGCCCTTATCCGGGCGGCCCCGCTGCCCATCATGGGCGCGCCGCACCCGATGTGGACCAGGCCGAGGACGCCGACCAGCAGCGCGCCCAGCCCGATCACGATCCGGCCGTTGGCCTCCGGCAGCTCGGGGTGGCGCCAGAGCCGGATCGCGATGCCGGCCAGCAGGAACGGCACCAGCACGTCGAGCCGCCCGAACAGCCCGGACACCACGGCGGTGGCCGCCTCGCCCAGCCAGCCCTGCGGGCTGAACCAGGTGCCGGCGGCGGTCACCATCCCGAGTGCGAACAGCACCAGGCCCAGTCCGTCCTTGCGGTGGGCCGGGTGGAGGTTCTTGGCGCCGTCGCCGACGCCGCGGAAGATCGCGGCGATCGGGCTCGCCAAGGCGTTGAGGAGCCGCATCAGCCCCGAGCGGGACGGCGGTGGCGGCGGGGCCGACTTGGCCGCCGCCTTCTTCGCGGGGGCCCTGCGAGCTGCCGCCTTCTTCGCGGGCGGCTTGCCCGGGGCCTTCGCCGCGGCCTTCTTGGACGGTCCCGGAGTCGACTTACGTGCCGCGTTCCCGGGCGTGCGAGTGGCCATGGGTCAGCAGCCTACCGGTGTGGACCACCGGTGCACATGCGGCCGAGCCGGAGCGCCCGGACGTGTCGCAGACACACCGTCACGCCGACCGGCTTTCACCCGGCCGCACCGTCAAACCACCCGGACGGCCTAACGCGGGGGCCAGCTCCGCGCGCGCCCGGCGGACGTCCTACGAGCTGCCCGGGCGCATCGCGTCCAGGGCCCGGCGCAGGCCGACGAGCTTGCGCTCCAGGTGCGCCGCGGTGGCGGCCACCCCGGCGTCCTCGGCCCCGTCCAGCTGCTTGCCCAGCGCCTCCGCCTGCTCCTCGACCGCCGCCAGCCGTGCGGACAGCTCGCCCAGCAGCGCCCCGCCGAGGACCGGCTCGCCACCGCCCGCCTCCAGTTGCAGCCGCAGCAGCGCGGCCTGCTCCTTCAGCTGGCAGTTCTTGACGTACAGGTCGACGAAGACCGAGACCTTGGCCCGCAGCACCCACGGGTCGAAGGGCTTGGAGATGTAGTCCACCGCCCCGGCCGCGTAGCCGCGGAAGGTGTGGTGCGGCCCGTGGTTGATCGCGGTGAGGAAGATGATCGGGATGTCCCGGGTGCGCTCGCGACGCTTGATGTGAGCGGCGGTCTCGAAGCCGTCCATGCCCGGCATCTGGACGTCCAGCAGGATCACCGCGAAGTCGTCGGTCAGCAGCGCCTTGAGCGCCTCCTCGCCGGAGGCGGCGCGCACCAGCGTCTGGTCCAGGGCGGAGAGGATCGCCTCCAGCGCCAGCAGGTTCTCCGGTCGGTCGTCGACCAGGAGGATCTTCGCCTTCTGCATGGGGGCCCGCCCTCCTGTCGCCTGCCTGCCGCCCGGTGAAGGCACCCGCGTACTGCCCACCGCTACCCCGGTCATGCTAGCCGCACCCCCTCGCCCGGCACATCGCTCCGTCGAGACCCGATCCGGAACGGCGCGCAGTCAGTGCTCCGGCGCACGCTCACCAGTGTGTCGCCGTCCGGTCACTGTTCGCAACGATCGGTGACCCTACCGGGTTCCCGGGCCCGTCCGCCAGCAAACCGGCCGACCGGCAGGCGTGAACCCCGGGGCCCGGCCCGGAGTTCACGCCGCACGGAACGCACCTTTTGACGGCTCGCTCGCTTCACTCACTCACGCCTGCGGTCCCCGTTCAACCACTCGTGCATCACCGACAGCAGGTGGTCGGTCTCCACCGGCTTGGTGATGTGGTCGGTGGCGCCCGCCTCCAGCGACTTCTCGCGGTCGCCCTTCATCGCCTTGGCGGTCAGCGCGATGATCGGCAGCCCGGCGAACTGGGGCATCCGACGGATCGCCTCGGTGGTCGCGTAGCCGTCCATCTCCGGCATCATGATGTCCATCAGGACCAGCGCCACGTGCTCGTGCTGCTCCAGCATCTCGATGCCCTCGCGGCCGTTCTCGGCGTACAGGACGGTCAGGCCGTGCTGTTCCAGCACGCTGGTCAGGGCGAACACGTTGCGCACGTCGTCGTCCACGATCAGCACCTGCTGGCCGCCGAAGCGGGTGTCGCCACGGCCCGGCCGGGGCTGCTGCGCGGGCTCCGCCTGGCGGGGCGCGGCGGCGCTCTCCAGGGCGGCGCTGCGCCGGCGCTCCAACGCCCCGCGGCGGCGCTCCTCGGCCAGCTCCCGGACCTCCTGGGCCCAGTGGTCGGCCGGGTTCTCACCCACCGGCACCGGCAGGCCCACCGGGGTCACCCCGACCGAGGCGCGCGGCGCCGGCGCGACCGACTGGCCCGGGCGCTCGACGGGGCCGGCGTCCGGGGCCTCGGTGCGCAGCGGCAGGTACAGGGTGAAGGTCGAGCCCCGGCCCAGCTCGCTCTCGGCGTGGATCTCGCCGCCGAGCAGCCGGGCGATCTCGCGGCTGATCGACAGTCCGAGGCCGGTGCCGGCGTACTTGCGGCTGATGGTGCCGTCGGCCTGCTTGAACGCCTCGAAGATCTCCCGCAGCTTGTTGCCGGGGATGCCGATGCCGGTGTCGGAGACCGAGAAGGCGATCAGCTCGTCGTCCGGGCCCTGGATCGAGCCGAACTCCAGCAGCCGCTCGCGCACGTGCTGGGGGACGTCCCGGCCGGCCGCGCTGATCGAGAAGTCGACGCCGCCGGTGTCGGTGAACTTGACGGCGTTGGAGATCAGGTTGCGCAGCACCTGCTGGAGCCGCTGCTCGTCGGTGTGCAGGGTGACCGGCAGGGCGGGCGAGACCCGGACCGCGAAGTCCAGGTTCTTGTCCAGGGCGACGGGCTGGAAGGTGGCCTCGACGTAGTCGACCAGCTGGACCAGGGCGATCCGGGCCGGGCGGACGTCCATCTTGCCGGCCTCGACCTTGGACAGGTCGAGGATGTCGTTGATCAGCTGGAGCAGGTCGGAGCCGGCACCGTGGATGGTGTCGGCGAACTCGACCTGTTTGGGCGAGAGGTTGCCCTCGTTGTTGTCGGAGAGCAGCTTGGCCAGGATCAGCAGCGAGTTGAGCGGGGTGCGCAGCTCGTGCGACATGTTGGCGAGGAACTCGCTCTTGTAGCGGGAGGCCAGGGCGAGCTGTTCGGCGCGCTCCTCAAGGACCTGCCGGGCCTCCTCGATCTCGCTGTTCTTGATCTCGATGTCGCGGTTCTGCTGGGCGAGTTGCTCGGCCTTCTCCTGCAACTCCTCGTTGGTGCGCTCCAGTTCCTCCTGGCGCGCCTCCAACTCGGCCGAGCGCATCGAGAGTTCGGCGGTGAGCCGCTGGGACTCCAGCAGCAGGCCCTCGGTCTTGGTGTTGACGCTGATGGTGTTGACGGTGACGCCGATCAGGTCGGCGATCTGGTTGAGGAAGTCCAGCGCGACGGTGGTGAAGGAGCTGAACGTGGCCAGCTCGATCACGCCCAGCAGCCGGCCCTCGAACTGCACCGGCAGCACCACGATGTGGGCCGGCGAGGCCTCGCCGAGGCCGGAGGCGATCTTGAGGTACCCGGGCGGCGCCTCCTTGACGATGATCGCCCGCTTCTCCGTCGCGGCCTGGCCGATCAGCGACTCGCCGGGCCGGAAGGTGGTCGGCATCGCCCGCCGCTGGTAGCCGTAGCTGCCGATCAGCCGCAGCACGGTGTCGTTCTCGTCGTCGTCCTCGGTGATCAGCTCGGCGGTGCGGCCGGCCGGCTGGGCCAGGAAGAAGGCGCCGTGCTGGGCGGAGACCACCGGGGTCAGCTCGGTCATGATCAGCGAGGCGACCGCCTCCAGGTCCCGGCGGCCCTGGAGCAGGCCGGAGATCCGGGCCAGGTTGGTCTTGAGCCAGTCCTGCTCCTGGTTGGTGCGGGTGGTCTCGCGCAGGTTGGCGATCATCTGGTTGATGTTGTCCTTGAGCTCGTCGAGCTCCCCCGCGGCGTCCACGTCGATCCGCAGGCTCAGGTCACCCCTGGTCACCGCGGTGGCGACCTGGGCGATCGCGCGCACCTGCCGGGTCAGGTTGTTGGCCAGCTCGTTCACCGACTCGGTGAGGTCCTGCCAGGTGCCGTCCACGCCGGGCACCCGGGCCTGGCCGCCCAGGCGCCCGTCGGTGCCCACCTCCCGGGCGACCCGGGTGACCTCGTCGGCGAAGGCCGAGAGCTGGTCGACCATGGTGTTGATGTTGGTCTTGAGCTGGAGGAACTCGCCGCGCGCGTCGACGTCGATCTTCTGCGACAGGTCGCCGCGGGCGACCGCCGTGATCACCAGCGCGATGTTGCGGACCTGGCCGGTGAGGTTGTTGGCCATCTGGTTGACGTTGTCGGTCAGGTCCTTCCAGATGCCGGCCACGCCCGGCACGCTCGCCTGACCGCCCAGGGTGCCGTCGGTGCCCACCTCGCGGGCCACCCGGGTGACCTCCACCGCGAACGCGGACAGCTGGTCGACCATGGTGTTCAGGGTCCCGGCGAGCGTCGCGATCTCGCCTTGGGCATCGATGGTGATCTTCTTGGAGAGGTCGCCGCGGGCCACCGCGGAGGCGACCTCGGCGATGTTGCGCACCTGACCGGTCAGGTTCGACGCCATGAAGTTGACGTTGTCGGTCAGGTCCTTCCAGATGCCCGACACCCCGCGCACCCGTGCCTGACCGCCCAGGATGCCCTCGGTACCCACCTCGCGCGCCACCCGGGTGACCTCGTCGGCGAAGGCCGACAGCTGGTCGACCATCGTGTTGACGGTGGTCACCAGCTCCAGGATCTCGCCCCGGGCGTCGACGGTGATCTTCTTCGACACGTCGCCGCGCGCCACCGCGGTGGTCACCTCGGCGATGTTGCGGACCTGGCTGGTCAGGTTGTTGGCCATCAGGTTGACGCTGTTGGTCAGGTCCTTCCAGGTGCCGGACACCCCGGGCACGCTGGCCTGGCCGCCGAGGATGCCCTCGGTGCCGACGTCCCGGGCCACCCGGGTCACCTCGTCCGCGAAGGAGGAGAGCTGGTCCACCATCGTGTTGATGGTGTTCTTCAGCTCCAGGATCTCCCCGCGCGCGTCCACCTGGATCTTCTGCGACAGGTCTCCCTTGGCGACCGCGGTCGTCACCTGGGCGATGTTGCGCACCTGATCGGTGAGATTGTTCGCCATGAAGTTGACGTTGTCGGTCAGATCCCGCCACACCCCGGCCGCCCAGGGCACCTGCGCCTGACCACCGAGCCGCCCCTCGGTGCCCACCTGACGGGCCACCCGGGTCACCTGTTCCGCGAAGCCGGACAGCTGGTCCACCATCGTGTTGATGGTGTTCTTCAGCTCCAGCATCTCGCCGCGCGCGTCCACCTCGATCTTCTGCGAGAGGTCCCCGCGCGCCACCGCCGTGGTCACCTGGGCGATGTTGCGCACCTGGCCGGTCAGGTTGCCGGCCATGAAGTTCACCGAGTCGGTCAGCTCGCGCCACACCCCGGCCACGCCCGGCACCTGCGCCTGACCACCGAGCCGGCCCTCGGTGCCGACGTCCCGGGCCACCGTGGTGACCTGGGCGGCGAAGCTGTTCAGCTGGTCCACCATCGTGTTGACGGTGTTCTTCAGCTCCAGCATCTCGCCGGCCACGTCCACGGTGACCTTGCGGGACAGGTCGCCCTTGGCCACCGCCGTGGTCACCTGGGCGATGTTGCGCACCTGCGCGGTCAGCCGGCCCGCCATGGTGTTGACCGAGTCCGCCAGGTCCTTCCAACTGCCGGACACACTGCGGACCTTGGCCTGACCGCCGAGCTTGCCCTCGGTGCCCACCTCGAGGGCCACCCGGGTCACCTCGTCGGTGAACTCCGAGAGCTGGTCCACCAGTCCGTTGACGGTCCGCCCGATCTTCAGGTACTCGCCGCGCAGCGGGTGGCTCACCCCGTTGCTGTGCAGCGAGCGCAGCTCCATCTTCTGGTCCAGGTCGCCCTCGGCGATCGAGGTCAGCACCCGGCCCACCTCGGCCATCGGACGGGCCAGGTCGTCGATCAGCGCGTTGCAGTTGTCGACGGCCGCCATCCAGGCGCCCTCGCCCGCACCGGTCTCCAGCCGCTCGTTCAGCCGGCCCTCGCGGCCCACCGCCCGCCGCACCCGGGCCAGTTCACCGGTCAGGTGCTGGTTGCGCTCGGCGACCTCGTTGAACACCGCGGCGATCTCCGCCAGCGGTCCGTCGCCCGGAACCGTCAGCCGGCGGCGGAAGTTGCCGTCCCGCATCGCGGTCAACGCGGCCAGCAGCTTGCGCAGATCGGCCGGCTCGGCGCCGCGGTTGTGACCCGATCGCCGGCCGGCCGCGCTCCGCAGCGCCGTCCCGGACCGTCCACCGCGCGGAGCGGGCGGCGTCGTACCGGTTGCGTCCTTGGTTGCGTCCTTGGTGGCCGAACTCAACGGGCCCCTCCCACGTAGTGAACTGTCCGGTGACCGCCGTGCCGTACGGCACGCACCCGGGCACCGGCCCGGCTGGGCTGCGTACCGGCGGACCCCGCGGCGCACCGGCACCCACACGACCGTACTGCTCCCACCGGCCGTCGCGGACCCCCCAGTCTGGCAGTACTGGCACCGGGTATACGGGTGGTTGCGCTCGGTTGGTACCGCACCGTCCGAAACAGGTGGGCAGAATCACCCTCAGGTGCCTGTTTCGCGGCCCCGCCCCCACGGGGAACCAAGCGGAAAGTAGGGTGGAGCGCTGCACCGGGCCGCGACCCGACCCAGCGCCGCCGCCCACCCCGACGGCGCGCACGGGGAAGTCGGCGCCGCACCCGGACAGCCAGGGCAAGAGCAGCAGAGGAGAAGTGGCAACGTGGTCACCGCGCGCGCAGCCGCCACCTTCGATCCCGACGGCCGGTCCGCGGCCGCCGCCCGGAGTTTCGTCCGGGACGCGCTGCTCGGCTGGGGCCTGCCCGAGGTCGTCGACGACGCCGTCGTCCTGGTCAGCGAACTGGTCACCAACGCCGTCGTGCACGCCGGCACCGCCGCCGAGGTCTGCTGCCTGCGCGAGGAGGAGACCGTCCGGATCGAGGTCACCGACCACCACCCCGAGCGCGGCCTGCCCTCGCTCGGCGACGGGCACCGCTACGCCGACCCCGACGGCGAGGGCGGCCGGGGCCTGCTGATGTGCTCCGCCCTGGCCGAGCGCTGGGGCGTCGAGTACGCGGCCGGGCAGAAGACCGTCTGGTTCCGGCTCACCCTGCCCGCCCACGTGGTCGGCACCCGCTACGCCGTCCCCGCCACCCCCGGCAGCGACCTGCCCAGCAGCCCCGGACCGGTGCACGTCGCCGTCGTCCAGCTCGACGAGGACGGCCGCGTCCTGGCCTGGAACCCGGACGCCGCGGCCCTCTTCCAGTACCCCGCCGCCGCTGTCCTCGGCCGCCCCTGGGCCGACCTCGCGGTCTGGCCGCAGTCCGCCGGCCGCGGCCTCGGCCTCACCGACACCCTGCGGCTGGCCCGCTGGGAGGGCGGCTACGGCGTCCGCCGCGCCGACGGCGAGGAGGTCGAGGTGTACGGCGTCCAGGTGCGCGTGCGTGACACCGAGGGCGTCCCCTCCACCCTCTGCCTGCTCGTCCTCGAACCCGACCGCGCCGTGCTGCGCTCCCCCGCCCGCACCCTGCCCGGCGAGCGCCCCGACCCGACCGGCCCCCGGCTCGACCTGCTGGCCGGCCCGGTCGACACCGACGATCTCGACACCCTGCTCCAGCGCACCGTCGAACGCGCCCGCGACCTGCTCGACGCCGACGCCGCGTACCTGCTGCTCACCACCGACGACGAGACCGAGTTCGAGCTCCGCGCCGCCGCCGGCCTCAACCACGGACACCGCCGGCACGCCCGCTTCCCGGTCGGGACCGGCAACCGCTACGAATCCGCCCGGCTGCCCTCCGTCCACGAGGACCTCGCCGCCCGCCCCACCGGCCTGCCGCTGCTCGCCGACAGCGGCATGCGTTCCCTGGTCACCGTCCCGCTCAAGGTCGAGGGCCGACTGATCGGCTCGCTCGGCATCGCCACCGCCGTGCCCGGCCGCTACGACAACGAGGACGCGCTGCGGCTGCAGTTCGCCGCCGACCGGGTCGCCCTGGCCGTCGAGAGCACCCGGCTGACCGAGCTGGAACGGCTGCGCCGCGGCTCGCTCTCCTTCCTCGTCGAGGCCTCCGACCTGCTGGCCGGCACCCTCGAACACGAGCAGACCCTCGCCCTGATGGCCCAGATGGCCGTCCCCACCCTCTCCTCCTGGTGCGCCGTCTACACCAACGGCGACCACGGCGCCTCGGCCGGCCTCGCCTTCGTCCTGCACGAGGACGAGGACCGGATCGACCCGCTGCGCGACCTGCTCGACAAGACCCCCGCCCCCGAGGCCGGCCCCACCCACGGCGTCCGCTTCTGGACGGCTCCCGCCAGGACCGCCGAGGCCCTCGGCCTCACCGACAGCCCCGAACTGGCCGGACTGCTCGGCGAGACCGTGGTGCTGCCGCTGACCGCCCGCAACCGGGTCATCGGCCTGCTCGCGCTGGGTGTCCCGTCCGGCGTCCGGTTCCGCCAGGAGATCCTCGAACTCGCCGAGGACCTCTCCCGCCGGGCCGCCCTCGCCCTCGACAACTCCCGGCTCTACTCGGAGCGCACCGCCACCAGCCAGGCCCTCCAGCGCAGCCTGCTGCCCCCGGACCTGCCCGAGATCCCGGGCGTCGAGGTGGACGTCTACTACCAGGCGGCCGGCGAGGGCAACGAGGTCGGCGGCGACTTCTACGACCTGTTCACCATCCGCGAGGGCACCTACGGCTTCGCGATCGGCGACGTCTGCGGCACCGGCCCCGAGGCCGCCTCGGTCACCGGCCTGGCCCGGCACTCGCTGCGGCTGCTCGCCCGCGAGGGCCTGGACGCCCCGCAGGTGCTCCGCCGGCTCAACGCGGCCATCCTGGACGAGGGTTCGCGCAGCCGCTTCCTCACCCTGCTCTACGGCGAACTGACGCCCCGCCCGGACGGCAGCACCGAACTGTCCCTGGTCTGCGCCGGCCACCCGCTGCCGCTGCGACTGCGCACCGACGGCCGGGTCGACCGGGCCGCCACCCCGCAGCCGCTGCTCGGCGTCATGGACGACCTCGACCTCACCGCCGAGCACCTGGTGCTCTCCCCCGGCGAGGTCCTGCTCTGTGTCACCGACGGTGTCACCGAACGCCGTGAGGGGCGGCGGATGCTGGGCGACGACGGCTTGGCCGAGGTGCTCACCGGCTGCACCGGCCTGACCGCCGGAGCGGTCGCGCTGCGGGTGCAGCGCGCGGTCGAGCGCTTCGCCCCGGAGCCGCCGTCCGACGACATGGCGATCCTGACCCTGCGGGTGCCGACCCAGCGCACCACCTGACACGGTCACAAATTGTTATCTTCACAAGGGTACAAGCGAGTTGGGCCGGGTACACCGATCTAGCCGGGGAATCTCCCCCGGCGGGGACGTGACCAGTGGCTCTCCGCTGGCCCATCACTTCTGACCTCACTTCTGACCGCTGCCCGCGCACGCCCTTCGCCGTGCGCCCTCGGGGCGGTCGCGCGCATCCACTCACCGAAACGACACCAAGCGTCACTGCGCCCTGCGCGCGCCCAGAGTGAAAGGAGCCTCCGGTGAGCAACGACGCTACCGGGGCATCGAACGCCCGCTCCACCGGAGCCGACGCGGGTAACCTCGGCTACCTCGCCCTCGGCCTGACACTGCTCGCCTACGGTCTGCTCTCCACCGGAATCCTGCACGGCGCCGGTGTCGGGGACGCGGCCCACCTCGCTCACCTGCTCGGCGGCGTCACCCTCTTCATCGCGGGCCTGTGGCAGCTCCGCCGCGGCGAGGGCTTCACCGGCACCGCCTTCACCAGCCTCGGCGCCTTCTGGGCGACCTGGTCGGTGGCGGGCGGCGTGAGCAAGAACGCGGCCGGTCTGTTCCTGCTGCTGTGGGCCCTGCTCGCCCTCAGCCTCACGGCGGCCAGCTGGGGCGCCGGTCTGTTCAGCCGCGCCGTCTACGGTCTGCTGACGCTCTCCCTGGTGCTGTCCGCCATCGCCACCTTCGGTGGGTACGGCGGCCTCGCCAAGGCGGCCGGCTGGATCGCGGCCGTCTCCGGGCTCGTCGCCTGGTACTGGGCCACCTCCGCACTGAGCAACGGCTCCTGGGGGAAGGTCGCCCTGCCGGTCAAGTGATCTGCTTCAGCCGCTCCTCGGCACCACTGCGGGGTGGGGGGGGGGGGCGACGCAGCCCAGCCCCACCGCGGGCCCCCCCCCCCCC
>NZ_JBHVVI010000128.1:0-24065 GCF_042883685.1 Kitasatospora sp. NPDC058190 | reverse complement strand
CGGGCCGTCGGGCCGTCGGGCCGTCGGGCCGTCGGGCCGTCGGGCCGTCGGGCCGGAAAGCAGTGCGGCCGGACGGTCCGGGGGCCCGGCGTCGTCCGGCCGCACTATTCCGCTGTGTCAGCCGAGCATCCACTGCTGGTTGCTGCGGCCGCTGCACGTCCACAGCTGGGCCAGGGCGCCGTCGGCGGTAGAGGCACCGGACACGTCCAGGCACAGGCCGGACTGGACGCCGGTGACGGTGCCGTCGGTGTTCAGGTGCCACTGCTGGTTGGCCTGGCCGTTGCACGGCCAGACGACCACCTTGGTGCCGGGGGCGGCGCCCTGCCCGGAGGCGTCCAGGCACAGCTGGCTGCCGCCGTTGACACTCAGCTGGTCGCCCGAGGTGTGCGTCCAGATCTGGTTGGTGCCGCCCCAGCAGCTGTAGATCTGCACCTGGGTGCCCGCCGTGGTCGAACCGTTCGGCACGTCCAGGCACTTGCCGGCACCGACCGCGTGCAACTCTCCCGTGGTGCCGCCGCCACCGCCGCCGGTGCTCGAACCGCCGAGGGCGGAGAGCGCCGCGTAGTAGGCCGGCTTGGACTGGTCGTTGCCGTCGTACATGGTGGCGGCGCCGGTTCCGGGGAAGGTGCCGGGGATCCAGGAGTGCGCGTCGTCGACGCCCCACTGGCTCACGCCCACGCAGCGGGAGACCGCCAGGCAGTCCCGGACCACGGCGGCGTAGTCGGTGGCCTGCTGCTGGAGCGCGGCGCCGGAGGCGGGGAGCTGGATCCGGTCGTCCAGTTCGGTGACGGCCACGTCCAGGCCCAGATTCGCGAAGCGCTGCAGGTTGGCCTGCATGTCGGCGGGGATCTGACCGAGGATGAAGTGGCTCTCGAACCCGATGCCGCCCAGCGGCACCCCCTGGGCGAGCAGCGACTGGGCCAGGCGGTAGAGGGCGTCGCTCTTCGCGTTCCCGCCCTCGATGCCGTAGTCGTTGATGTAGAGCTTGGCACCCGGGTCGGCGGCGTGCGCGGTGCGCAGCGCATCGGCGAGGTAGTCGGTTCCCATCGCCTGGTAGAACACGTCCGGGACGAGGGAGCCGTCGCCGTTGAAGGGCTCGTTGATCACGTCCCAGGCGTAGACCTGGCCCTTGTAGTGGGTGGCCTCGGTGGTGATGTGCGCCTCCATCGCGGAGCGCACCTGGTTCAGCGGCAGATTCGATACCCAGGACGGGAGTTGGTTCTGCCACACCAGGTTGTGGCCGCGCACCCGCGTGCCGTGCGCCCGGGCGAACTGCACGAGCTGGTCGCCCGGCCCGAAGTCGTACGAGCCGGGGGACGGTTCGGTGGTGTCCCACTTCATCTCGTTGCCCGGGGTCAGCATGTCGAACTGCGCCCCGGCGACGGCGGTCTCACCGCCGACGCCGAGGTCACCGTCCGTCAGCGCGGTGCCGAAGTACCGGCCGTCGGCTTCCGCCGCCACCTTCAACGTGCCGCCGGCCGCCGCGGCCGGGGTCGTCGCGGCCAGCGCGCCGGTCGCGAGCACCAGCGCCAGGACCACCGCGGCGGACCAGGCGTGGTGAAGTCCGATCAGGATCCTTCGAAGAGGCATGGTCGACCTCCAGAGTCGCTCCAGGGGGAGGTGCACATCCGTGCTGCCGGCGGGTCGTGGCGCACGGGCGATGACGGCGGTGGGGCCGTCGGTTCGGGGGAACGGGAGCACGGCGGCGGCCGTCCGGCAGACGGCGCCCGGTGGGTTGTGCTCCCGCGGCTAGGTAACTCGGAGTGTGCGGGACCCGTCAATACGCCATTGAATGTTTCGTAGATGTTTCGGAAATCCAGGCTCGGCGGCGTGTAAGTTACAGCGGCTTTTGGGAGCGCTCCCGCGCCTATTGACGGCCTTTCTCAGGCCCTGGCTTGATGTGAAGGGGATCGCCGCGCCCCAAGTGGGCGCGTTCCCACCCGATTTCAGCGATCCCGTCAGGAATCCCCACCCATCCGAAAGGACCCGGACGTGCCCCATCCCGTCCTGCGTCGCCTGCGCACGGTAGCGGCCGCCACGCTGCTCGGCGCCACCGGCCTGCTGCCGAGCATCGGAGCCGCCACTCCCGCACACGCCACCCCCGCGCATGCGGCCTCCGTCCACGTCGCCAACCCGTTCGCCGGTGCGACCGGCTACCTCAACCCCGACTTCGCGGCCGAGGTCAAGGCCCAGGCCGCCTCCGACGGCGGCGCCCTGGGCGGTCTCGAGTCCCAGGTCGCCGCCAACCCCACCGCCGTCTGGATGGACCACATCGGCGCGATCGCCGGCGACGCCAACCACCTCGGCCTCCAGGCCCACCTGGACCACGCGCTCGCCCAGCAGCAGGGAACCACGCCGGTCGTCTTCCAGGTCGTCATCTACGACCTGCCGGGGCGGGACTGCGCCGCACTCGCCTCCAACGGTGAACTCCCCGCCACCGCAGTCGGGTTGGCCACGTACGAGACGCAGTACATCGACCCGATCGCGGCTGTCCTGGCCAACCCGAAGTACGCCGGCATCCGGGTCGCGGCCGTCATCGAGCCGGACTCGCTGCCCAACGCCGTGACCAACCAGTCCAAGCCGGCCTGCGCCACCGCCACCCCGTACTACGAGGCGGGCATCGAGTACGCGCTCAACAAGCTGCACGCGATCCCCAACGTGTACGACTACCTGGACATCGGCCACGCGGGCTGGCTCGGCTGGTCCAACAACATGGTGCCGGCGGGCCGGGAGTACGCCAAGGTCGCCCAGGCCACCACCGCCGGGTTCGCCGGCATCGACGGCTTCATCAGCGACACCGCCAACACCACGCCGCTCTCCGAGCCGTTCCTCCCCGACGCCGAGCTCACCGTCGGCGGGCAGCCGCTCAAGTCGGCCAACTTCTACCAGTACAACCCCGAGTTCGACGAGCACCACTACGACACCGCGATGTACGCCACCCTGGTGTCCAACGGGTTCCCGAGCAGCATCGGCATGCTGGTCGACACCTCCCGCAACGGCTGGGGCGGCTCCGCCCGGCCCACCGCACTCAACTCCGGCCCCACCACGGTGGACGCGTACGTCGCGGCCAACAAGGTCGACCAGAAGCACTTCCGGGGCAGCTGGTGCAACATCAACGGCGCGGGCATCGGCGCCCGTCCGCAGGCCGAGCCGTACGGCGCGGGCAGCCCGATCATCGCGTTCCTCTGGGTCAAGCCGCCGGGCGAGTCGGACGGCGACTACCCGACCGCCTCCCACCCCCACGGCGACCCGCACTGCGATCCGAACGGCACCCAGACCGACGGCAACGGCAACACCTACCCCACCGACGCCATCCCCGGTGACAACATCCCGGCCGGGCAGTGGTTCCCCGCCCAGTTCCGGCAGTTGGTGCAGAACGCCTACCCGGCGTTCGGCGGCTCCGGCGGCAGCACCGGCCCGACCGCGCCGAGCGGACTGACCGTCACCGGCACCACCAGCAGCAGCGTGTCGCTCAGCTGGACGGCGTCCACCGACCCGACCGGCGTGACCGGCTACTCGGTGTACCGGAACGGGGCCAAGGTCGCGACCGTGACCGGCACGAGCTACACCGACTCCGGGCTCTCGCCCGCCACCGGCTACCAGTACACCGTCATCGCGCAGGACGCGGCCGGCAACGTCTCCCCCGCCTCCGCGGCGGTGACCGGCACCACGGCGGCGGCGTCGGGCGGCGGCGGCAGCAGCGGCTGCTCCGCCGGCTACGCGGTCGGCAATGACTGGGGCAGCGGCTTCACGGCCAATGTGACCGTTGCCAACACGGGCCGCACGGCGACCAAGTCATGGACGGTCACCTGGAGTTGGGGCGGAAGCCAGCAGATCACCAACAGCTGGAACGCCACCACGGCCCAGAGCGGCGCCGCGGTGACGGCCGCCAGCCAGGCCTACAACGGCGCGCTGGCGCCGAACGCCACCACCAGCTTCGGCTTCCAGGCGACCTACTCGGGCGGCAACACCGCTCCGACCCTGACCTGCACCGCCAGCTGACCTCACCCGGCCGGGGCCGCGCCGACGGCCCCGGCCCCCCACTCCCGAGGATCTCCGCATGCCCCGAACCGCCCCTCCCCGAACCGTCCCCGCCCGCACCGCCGCGCTCGCGGCCGCCACCGCCGCGTGCGCCGCCCTGGCGCTGCTCCCCCTCACCGCCTCGGCGGCCCCCACCGCCGGCCTGTCCTGCGACGTGAGTTACGCCGTCAACGACTGGGGCGGCGGCTTCACCGCCAACCTCACCATCACCGACACCGGCACCACCGCCATCAGCGGCTGGACCCTCGGCTACGCCTACACCGGCAACCAGACCCTCCAGAACGGCTGGAACGGCACCTGGACCCAGACCGGACAGGCCGTCACCGTCACCAACCCCGGCTACGCCCCCACCATCAACCCCGGCGCCAGCTACACCACCAGCGCCAACTTCGCCTACACCGCCACCAACACCGCCCCCACCACCTTCAGCCTCAACGGCACCCCCTGTGGCCCGCAGTCGAGCCCGTCGCCGAGCCCCACCCCCACCACGACGCCCACTCCGCCGCCGAGCGGGCCCGCCCCGGCCGTGCACGTCTCGGGCAGCACGCTGGCGAAGGCCGACGGCACCCCGATCACCCTCCACGGGGTCAACCGCTCCGGGGCCGAGTTCATGTGCGTCCAGGGACACGGCATCTTCGACGGCCCGGCCGACCAGGCCTCCGTCACCGCGATGAAGGCCTGGCGCGTCAACGCCGTCCGCGTGCCGCTCAACGAGGACTGCTGGCTCGGCCACTCCAACGTCGACCCCGCCTATGCCGGACCGGCCTACATCGACGCGGTGCGCGGCTACGTCGACCTGCTGCACCGCAACGGCCTGGTGGCCGTCCTGGACCTGCACTGGACCGACGGGGCGTACACCGGACCGTCCGCCGGCTGCTCCGACGCCAACGCCACCTGCCAGAAGCCCATGCCGGACGCCGCCGGCGCGCTCCCGTTCTGGACCTCGGTGGCGCAGACCTTCAAGGGCGACGACGCGACCGTCTTCGACCTGTTCAACGAGCCGTACCCGTCACGCGCGACCGGGAGCGAGGCCAGTGGCTGGGCCTGCTGGCGGGACGGCGGCAACTGCCCCGGAATCGGCTTCCAGGTCGCCGGCATGCAGGCGATGGTCGACGCGGTGCGTTCGACCGGCGCGGACAACGTCCTGATGCTGGGCGGCCAGGAGTACGCCAACGACCTCACCCAGTGGGCCGCTCACCAACCGGCCGATCCCCTGCACAACCTGGCTGCCTCCTGGCACTCGTACAACTTCAACACCTGCAGCACCGGCTCCTGCTGGGACGCGCAGATCGGCCCGCTGGCAGCCCGTGTACCCGTCGTAACGGGAGAGTTGGGCGAGAACGACTGCGCGCACGGCTACCTGGACTCCCTACTGCCGTGGCTGGACCAGCACGGCGTCTCCTACCTCGCCTGGGCCTGGAACACCTGGGACTGTCGCAGCGGCCCGGCGCTGATCAGCTCCTACGACGGCACGCCGACGGCCTTCGGCGCCGGCTACCGCGCCCACCTGGCCGGCGGGTAGTCACGCCGACTCCCGCACCACCAGTTCCGTCGGCAGAACCATCTGCCGACGGAACCGGCCCGGCTGGGCGATCTCCTTGAGCAGCAGCTGGACCATCAACCGCCCCATCTCCTCGGTCGGTTGACGCACACTGGTGAGCGGCGGCTCGGTGTTCCGGGCCACCACGGAGTCGTCGAAGCCGATCACGGCGACGTCCTGCGGCACCCGCCGGCCCGCCTCCCGCAGCGCCCGCAGCGCACCCGCCGCCGTCAGGTCCGAGGCACAGAACACCGCGTCCAGGCCGGGCCGGCGGGCGAGCAGTTCCCGCATGCCCTCGCGTCCGCCGCGCTCCGTGAAGTCCCCGTGGGCGACGAGTCCCTCGTCAGCCGCCACCCCGGCCTCGGCGAGCGCCTGTCGGTAGCCGGCCAGGCGCGCCGCGGCGCCCTCCATGTCGAGCGGCCCGGTGACGGTCCCGATGGCCGTCCTGCCCCGGGCCAGCAGGTGCCGGACGGCCGCTCGGGCACCGCCCGCGTTGTCGGCGTGCACGTAGCTCAGCGGCTCCTGCACCGAGCGGCGGCCGCCCAGCACGGCGGGCAGTTCCAGCCGCTCCAGCAACTCGGGGAGCGGATCGTCCTCGTGCACCGAGACCAGCAGGACGCCGTCCACCCGGCGGGCGGTGAGGTAGCGGGTCAGCCGTTCCCGCTCGTGTTCGTCGCGCACCAGCACCAGCAGCAACTGCAGGTCGGACTCCGCGAGTTCGGCGGAGACTCCGGTGATGATGTCGGAGAAGTAGGGTTCGGAGCTCAGTTTCGCGACGCTCTCCGGGATGACCAGTGCGACCGCGTCGGTCCGGGAGGTGACCAGGGAGCGGGCCGCCTGATTGGGGACGTAGCCGAGTTCCGCGATGGCCTGCTCGACCGCCGCGCGGGCCTTGGCGCTCACCTTGGGCGAGCCGTTGACGACCCGGGACACCGTACCCCGGCCCACTCCGGCCCGCGCTGCCACCGCCTCCAGGGTGGGGCGGACAGCGGGCTGCTGCTGGGCGGCACGGCTCATGATCGGTCTCCCGGCGGACGACGGACGGCGGCAGCTGCGGCAACCGCGCCGAGGACGGTCGGACGACACCGTCCGGTAACGGAGCCGGTGCACGCCCTTGACACGCCCCGCGCGGCGAAGCAATCTTCCCACATCGCAGTGGGAGCGCTCCCACCTCGCGCCCCACCCAGTTCCGAGCACCGCCGGCCGCCAGTTGCGCGGCGCAGCCATGGACCAGCCTGGACAAGGAGATTCGGCCATGCGGAACCCCGGCACCACCCACGGCGGCAGAGCCACCGCCATCCTTCCCGTACGCGACGCGCGCAAGGCCCGCAAGGCCCGCAAGCCGCTGCTGAGCGCCGCGGCCGCCGCCCTGTGTGCCCTGCTGGTCGCCGGCTGCGACAGCTCCGGCTCCGCCACCACCGCGGCCCCCGGCACCAAGATCACCCTGACCGTCGGCGACTACGGCACCTTCGGCTACAAGGAGGCCGGCCTGTTCGACGCGTACATGCGGGAGCACCCCGACATCACCATCGTGGAGCACACCGTCGAGCAGGAGACCGACTACTACCCCGCCCTGCAGACCCACCTCGCCTCCGGCAGCGGTCTGGACGACATCCAGGCGGTCGAGGTCGGCCGGATCGCCCAGGTGGTGAAGAAGCAGGCAAACAAGTTCGTCGACCTCGGCAAGGCCGACGGGGTCGACAGGAACGCCTTCCTGCCATGGAAGTCGCAGCAGGCCACCGCCTCGGACGGCCGCACCATCGGCCTGGGCACCGACATCGGCCCGATGGCGATCTGCTACCGCAAGGACCTGTTCCAGCAGGCCGGCCTGCCCACCGACCGCGAACAGGTAGCCAAGCTCTGGCAGGGCGACTGGGCCAAGTTCGTCGAGACCGGCAAGCAGTACCAGGCCAAAGCACCCGCCGGCACCTTCTTCACCGACTCCGCCGGCGGTCTGTTCAATGCCGTGGTGTCCTCCAGCACCACGCAGTACGACAACGGCGGCGGCCAGCTGGACTACAAGAACAGCCCCAGCGTCAAGACCGCCTGGAACCTGGCCACCGGTGCGGTCCAGGCCGGAATCAGCGCCGGCCTCCAGCAGTTCGACACACCCTGGTACCAGGCGTTCGCCAACTCCAGGTTCGCCACGGTCGCCTGCCCGTCCTGGATGACCGCCATCGTCGCCGACAAGTCCGGGAGCGCCAACAAGGGCAAGTGGGACATCGCCACCGCCCCGGCCGCCGGCAACTGGGGCGGTTCCTTCCTCGCCGTACCGAAGGCCGGCAGGCACCAGAAGGAGGCCGAGGCGCTCGCCGCCTGGCTCACCGCACCCGCGCAACAGGCCAAGGTCTTCACCACGGTCGGCAACCTGCCCTCCAACCTCAATGCGCTGAGCCGACCTGAGGTGCAGAACGCCAAGCTCGACTTCTTCGGCGACACGCCCACCGGCCAGATCTACGCCGCCACCGCGCAGTCCATCCAGCCGACCGTGATCGGCGAGTGGGACGGCCTGGTCAAGGACACCCTCACCAACGGCGCCCTGCTCAGCATCGAACAGCACCAGAGCGACCCCGCCAAGGCGTGGAGCAACGCGGTCAAGGAGATCGACGACAAGGTCAGCGACTGACGGCCGGCCCCGGCCGGCCGCCCGCCCCGGCCCCCGCCCGGCCGGGACGGAAGCGGGATGGGCCGGCCCCGTTCTCCAGAGAGGTCACCACCATGCTCGACGAGGCCGTCCCGGCCACCGCCCCCGGCCCGCCACGCCCCGCTCCCCCACCGCCCCGCCCCTGGCACGCCCGGCTCTACCGGTGGGACCTGAAGGCCTCGCCGTACCTGTACGTCGCGCCGTTCTTCGTCTGCTTCGTGGCGTTCGGCCTGTTCCCGCTGATCTACACGGGCTGGGTGTCACTGCACAGCGTCGACCTCCAGGCGCCCGACCAGATGCAGTGGCGCGGCTTCGACAACTACACCCGGCTGCTCCATGACGACCTGTTCCGCAACGCCCTGCGCAACACCGTCACCATCGGTGTGCTGTCCACCGTGCCGCAGTTGCTGATGGCCCTCGGTCTGGCGCACCTCCTCAACTACCGCCTGCGCGGCCGGGGCTTCTTCCGGATCGCGATGCTCGCGCCCTACGCGACCTCGATCGCGGCGGCGACCCTGGTGTTCACGCTGCTGTTCGGGCGGGACTACGGAATGATCAACTGGCTGCTGGGCCACCTGGGCCTGGGCCACGTCGACTGGGAGGGCGGCACCTGGAGCTCCCAGATCGCCCTCTCCACGATCGTCACCTGGCGCTGGACCGGCTACAACGCCCTGATCTACCTCGCCGCCATGCAGGCCGTCCCGCACGACCTGTACGAGGCGGCGGCGCTCGACGGCGCCAACCGGTGGCAGCAGTTCCGGCACGTCACCGTGCCGTCCATCCGGCCCACCATCCTGTTCACCATCGTGGTCTCCGGCATCGGAGCCACCCAACTCTTCGGCGAACCACTGCTGTTCGGCGGCGGTGCGACCGGTCACAGCGGCGGCTCGGCCCACCAGTACCAGACCCTCGGACTGTACCTGTACGACCAGGGCTGGTACGCCTTCCACCTCGGCCGGGCCGCCGCCGTGGCCTGGACGATGCTGCTGATCCTGCTGGCCATCGGCGCGCTCAACCTCACCCTGGTCCGCATCCGCCGCGCCCGGAACGGGGGTTGAGCAACGATGGCCGTCAACCTGGGACGACGTGCGGGAGCGCGGGGCCTCACCGGGGCCGGACCGTTCACGTACGCGGTACTGATCGTCGTCGCCGTCCTGTCCCTCTTCCCGCTGTACTGGACCCTGGTCGGCGCGTCGACCTCCGGCAGCCGGATCGCGCAGACCCCGCCTCCCCTGCTGCCCGGCGGGAGCCTGTGGCACAACCTCGACATCGCCTGGAACCAGGTCCACATGGGCCGGGCGCTGCTCAACTCGGTGGTGGTGGCGGGCTGCGTGACCGCCAGCACGGTGCTGTTCGCGACCCTGGCCGGCTTCGCCTTCGCCAAACTGCCGTTCCGGGGCCGCAACGCCCTGCTGAGCCTGGTGGTGGCGACCATGACCGTGCCCGCCCAGCTGAGCGTCATCCCGCTGTACCAGATCATGGCCCGGCTGCACTGGACCGACCGCCTGCAGTCGGTGATCCTGCCCAATCTGGTGGCCGCGTTCGGGGTGTTCTTCATGCGGCAGTTCCTGTCCGAGGCGTTGCCGATCGACCTGGTCGAGGCGGCCCGGGTGGACGGCGCGAGCAGCCTGCGGATCCTGTGGAGCGTGGTGCTGCCGGTCGCCCGGCCCGGGATGGCCGTGCTCGGCATGCTGGTCTTCGTGCAGTCCTGGAACGACTTCTTCTGGCCGCTGATCGCGCTGAGCCAGAGCAATCCCACCGTCCAGGTCGCGCTGGCCGGCCTCGGCGGCGGCTCGTACGACTCCGACCAGGCCGTCATCCTCACCGGCTCGCTGCTCGGGACGGCACCCCTGCTGCTGGTGTTCGCCCTGCTGGGCAGGCAGGTCGTCGGCGGCATCACCGCCGGCGCCGTCAAGAACTGATGACTCGTCAATTTTCTTCGCAAGAACTGGAGAAGCCAGCCATGACTTCCGCACGAACCGGGGCTTCCCCGGCCGACACCTCCGCAGCGGCCTTCCCCGCCGACTTCCTCTGGGGAGCCGCGACGGCCGCGTACCAGATCGAGGGGGCCGTCGACGTGGACGGCCGGACGCCCTCGATCTGGGACACCTTCAGTCGGACCCCGGGACGGACGGCCGGTGGCGACACCGGCGACCGCGCCACCGAGCACTACCGCCGCTACCGGCAGGACGTCCGACTGATGAGCGAACTGGGCCTGGGCGCCTACCGGTTCTCGGTGTCCTGGCCTCGGGTGCAGCCGACCGGACGCGGGCGGGCCGTCGAACAGGGCATGGACTTCTACCGGCGGCTGGTGGACGAGTTGCTGGAGCACGGCATCGAGCCCGCGGTGACCCTCTACCACTGGGACCTCCCACAGGAGTTGGAGGACCTCGGAGGCTGGCCGTCCCGCGACACCGCGGAACGGTTCGCGGACTACGCCGCGCTGGTGGCGGACGCACTCGGCGACCGGGTGGGCATCTGGACCACCCTCAACGAACCCTGGTGCTCGGCCTTCCTCGGTTACGGCTCCGGGGTGCACGCCCCGGGCCGTGCCGACTGGACGGCCGCCCTGCGCACCGCCCACCACCTCAACCTCGGCCACGGCCTCGCGGTCGAGGCGCTGCGCTCGGCGCTGCCCCGGGACGCGCGGATCGCCGTGTCGCTCAACCTGCACGAGGTGCGGCCGCTCACCGGGTCCGCCGCGGACCGTGAGGCCGCCCGCCGGATCGACGCGGTGGGCAACCGCGTCTTCACCGGACCGATGCTGAACGGTGGCTACCCCGCCGACCTGATCGTCGACACGGCACACCTGGTCGACTGGCCGGAGTTGATCCACGACGGCGACCTGACCACGATCGCCCGGCCGATCGATCTGCTCGGCGTCAACTACTACACCCCCACCGTGGTTTCGGCCCTGCCGGAGGGACTTGACCCGAACTCCGCGGCCGCGGGCGACGCGGGCCACGGCGACGGCGCCCAGTCCCCCTTCGCCGGCTGTGCCGACGTGCTCTTCCACCACGCACCCGGCCGGCGCACCGCCATGGGCTGGCCGATCGACCCGACCGGCCTGACCGACCTGCTGCTGCGCCTCCACCGCGAACACCCCGGGCTGCCGTTGATGGTCACCGAGAACGGCGCCGCCTTCGACGACCGGCTGACGCCGGAGGGCGCGGTGCACGACCCGCAGCGCATCGACTACCTGCGCGGACACCTCGACGCCGTCCGACGGGCGATCGCCGCCGGCGCGGACGTGCGGGGCTACTTCCTCTGGTCGCTGATGGACAACTTCGAGTGGGCGTACGGCTACGGCAAACGGTTCGGTCTGTACTACGTCGACTACGCCACCCAGGCCCGGATCGCCAAGGACAGTGCCCGGTGGTACGCGGAGGTGATCCGTCGGGGCACGCTGCCTGACCTGCGCGAGTGAGGGCGTCGGATCCCTTGACGCTGGTCGTTCAACGGACGAAGCTGGCAGCGGTGGGTGGACCGGCGCGCGCGATGAGTTCGGGGTGCAGTTCCCGTGTCGAGGATCGATCCAGGACGGCCCCATGTCCCAGCCCTTCCACAGCAACGCCCCCGCTCCGACACTGGCCGAGGTCGCCCGTCGGGCCGGAGTCTCCATCGCGACCGCCTCCCGAGTGCTGAACCGTTCCGCCCGGGTCTCCACCGACGTGGCGGCCCGGGTGGAACAGGCGGCGCGCGAGTTGGCGTACGTCCGCCGTCGGGCGCCCAGTGCCCGGGAGACCGGCGTGGTGGCCGTCGTGGTCTTCGCCGATCCGGCGCAGCACCACGCGGACGCCTTCCCGGTGCGGCTGCTGGCCGGGCTGCGGCGCTCCCTGCCGGGCGCGGAGCGGGAGTTGGCCGTGTTCACGGTGCCCAAGCGCTCCCGGAGGCCACCGCTGGTGCGCTACCTGTGCGGCGGCCACGTCGACGGTGTGCTGCTGGTCGGCCCCTGGGGGGACACCGCGCTCATCCGGCTGCTGCACGCGGCCAGGGTCCCCGTGGTGTCGCTGGGCCGACCGTCGGAGCCGGGCACGGTGGCGTTCGTGGACGCGGACAACCTCACCGGCGCCCGGGACGCGGTGCGGCGGCTGTGCGCGTCCGGGCGCCGCTCGGTTGCCACCATCGCCGGGCCACCGGACACCGCCGCCGGCTCGGACCGGCTGGCCGGCTACCACCAGGCGATGGCGGCGATGGTCGCGGTCCGGCCCGCCGTGGCGTACGGCGACTTCAGCAGCGCCTCCGGCGAGCACGCGATGCAGTGGTTGCTGGACCAGCGCCCCGATCTGAACGCGGTCTTCGCCGCCTCCGACCAGATGGCCGCGGGAGCCCTCAGGACCTTGCGTCGGCACGGCCTACGGGTGCCCGAGGACGTGGCGCTGATCGGCTTCGACGACGCACCCGTCGCGTCGCGGTGCCGCCCGGGCCTGACCACCGTCCGCCAGCCGGTGGAGGAACTCGGTTCCCGAGCCCTGGAGTTGTTGCTGCGCAACCCGGCACACGGCGAATCGGTGGTGCTCCCCACCCGGCTGGTCATCCGGGCGTCGGGCTGAACGCGCCGCACTCGTTCCCCGTGGGGTGCGCCGGGTCCTCGGCCTCCGCGACGGCCCGGCCCCGAAGCGCTCCGACGGCGGTGCGAAGGTGCCGGGCACCCGTCGTCGACATAGCGTGGCCGACGGCGCCCGCCCACCCGGTGGCGGTGCGCGAAGCCACAGCACCGGTTCCTTGGAGGTCAGTTCATGCGCGCGGTGACCTACGACTCGTACGCCCCGGACAACTCCCGGCTGCGGTACGGCGAGGTGCCCGACCCGAAGGTCGGCCCCGGCCAGGTGCTGATCCAGGTCCGGGCGGCCTCCGTCAACCCGGTCGACTGGAAGGTCATGGCGGGCGGTCTGGACGGCATGATGGACACGGTCTTCCCCGTCGTCCCCGGCTGGGACGTGGCCGGCGTGGTCACCCGCACCGGTCCCGACACGCCCGAGTTCGTCCCCGGGGACGAGGTGATGGCCTACGCCCGCAAGGACGTGGTGCAGGCCGGCACCTTCGCCGAGTACGTCGCGGTCGCCGCGCCCGCGGTGGCACGCAAGCCCGCCGGCCTCGACTGGGCGCAGGCGGCCGGGCTGCCGCTGGCCGGCCTCACCGCGCTGCGCAGCCTGGACCGGCTCGCGGTCGGCCCCGCCGACGTGCTCCTGGTGCACGGCGCCGCCGGCGGCGTGGGCAGCCTCGCGGTGCAGCTCGGCCGCGACCGCGGGGCCCGGGTGATCGGCACCGCCTCCGAGCGCAACCACGCATTCGTCCGCGAGCTGGGCGCCGAACCGGTGACGTACGGGGACGGCCTCACCGAGCGGGTGCGTGCGCTGGCGCCCGGCGGCGTGTCGGCCGTCGCGGACTTCGTCGGCGGCCAGCTGGAGACGACGCTGGCCGTGCTCGCCGACGGCGGGCGGCACGTCTCGATCGCCGACCCGGGAGTGTCGCAACACGGCGGCCACTGGATCTGGGTCCGCCCGGACGGCGCGAAACTCGCCGAACTCGCGGCGGCGGTCGACCGCGGCGTACTGACCGTGGAGGTCGCCGGGACCTTCCCGCTGGAGCGAACGGGTGAGGCCTTCGACGCCAGCCGCACCGGGCGCACCCGCGGGAAGCTGGTCGTCGTCCCGTGACCTCCCCACCCCCGCTGCCGGGAGCGCGGGTCGCGGAGGCCCGACCTGGGCCCCGCGGCTGGGGCCTGATGATCGTCGCCCAGCTCACCCAGGACTGGGGCACCCGGCACACCACCGACGGCAAGACGATCTGGTGCGCCCAGACCCTCGATCCGTCGGAACTCCCTTCCAGCACTGTGCGGTCGGCGAGGAGTCGCTCGGGCTACTCCTGCTTCTCGCCGGAGGCGTAGCGGGAGATGATCAGCGCGATGATGATGATCGCGCCGTTGAGGAACTGGTTCCACAGCGGCGGAACGCCGGCGAGGGTCATGACGTTGACCACGAGCTGGAGGGTGAGGACGCCGGTGAGGGCCCCGAAGAGGGTGCCGCGGCCCCCGTTGAGGCTGACGCCGCCGATGACGGTGGCGGCGAAGACCTGGAAGATCCAGCCGTTGCCCTGGTCGGCGGAGATCGAGCCGTAGTGGCCGGTGTAGAGGATGCCGGCGAAGGCCGCGAGCAGGCCGCCGAGGATCAGCACGGCCCAGACGATCCGGTCGACGCGGATGCCCGCCGCCCGGGCGGCCTCCGCGTTGCCGCCGATCGCGTAGAGGGCGCGGCCGTGCCGCAGCCAGGCGAGGGCGCAGCCGCCGATCAGGAAGAGCAGGGCGCAGATCCAGATCGCGGCCGGGACGCCGAGCCAGCTCGCGCTGCCGAGGTAGCGGAAGGAGTCGGGCACGTTGACGATGGACTGCCCCTGGGAGACGGCGACTTGGAGGCCGCGCAGCAGCGTGAGCGCGCCGAGGGTGACGATGAAGCCGTTGAGGCGCAGCTTGAGGATGAGGAAGCCGTTGATCGCGCCGATGAGCGCGCCGACCAGCAGGCACAGCGGGATGGCGGTCCAGGTGGGGAAGAGCCCGAGGCCGTTGAAGCGGGCGCCGTGGTCGGGCAGGACGAGCCAGACGGCGATCACCGGGGCGACGCCGATGGTGGACTCCAGGGAGAGGTCCATCCGCCCGGCGATCAGGATGAGCGCCTCGGCGAGGACCAGCAGGCTCAGTTCGGTGGCCTGCTGGCCGACGCCGAGGAGGTTGTCGGAGGTGAGGAAGGCGGGCGAGACCACGAAGCCGATGACGCCCAGCACGAGCAGGACCGGGACGAGCGACAGGTCGCGGTAGCGGGCGAGGTCGAAGCGGCGACCGGCGGGGGCGGCGACCGTCGCGCCGGGGAGGTCGGGGAGCTCAGTGGTGGGAGTCATGGTCTTCCTTCGGGTCGGTCGGGCCGGTCATGCCCTCCATGGCCGCGACCAGTTGTTCGTCGCTCCAGCCGGGTTCGAACTCGGCGACGACGCGGCCGTGGAACATGGCCAGCACGCGGTCGCAGGCCCGTAGGTCGTCGAGTTCGTCGGAGACGATCAGGGCGGTCCTGCCTTCGTCGGCGACCTGGCGGATGGTGCCGAGCAGGGATTCCTTGGACTTGATGTCGACGCCGTTGGTCGGGCGGATGGCGACCAGGACGTGGGGCCGGGTGGCGAGCGCGCGGGCGATGACGACCTTCTGCTGGTTGCCACCGGACAGCACGGACACCGGAGTGGCCGGTCCCGGGGTCTTGATGTCGAGGTCGTCGATCATGCGCTGGGCGAAGCCGCGGGTGCGTGAGGGCAGGACGGTGCCGTACGGGCCGAGCTGGTCGGTGACGGTGAGGGTGGCGTTCTCGGCGACGCTGCGTTGGGGTACCAGGCCTTGGACGTGCCGGTCCTCGGGGACGAATCCGATGCCGGCCGCGAGCGCGGCGGGCACCTTGCCGGTGCGCACCGGGCGCCCGGCGACGGTGACCCGCCCGGTCTGGGGTCGGTGCAGGCCCGCGAGGGTCTCGCCGAGTTGCACGTTGCCGCTGGCGGCGGCGCCGGCCAGGCCGACCACCTCGCCGGGCCGGGCGGTCAGGTCGACGTCCCGGTAGCGGCCGGCCAGGCTGAGGCCGGTGACGTCGAGCAGCGGCGCGCCGTCCGGGAGCGCTCGACCGGTCACCGACCAGCTGGGCTCCGTGCCGCGGGAGGTCTCGCCGGTCATCGCCTCCACCAGGGCCTGCTGGTCGAGGTCGGCGACCGGGGCGGTGACGATGTGCCGGGCGTCGCGGTAGACCGTGACGGTGGTGCAGAGCTCGTAGACCTCCTGGAGGTGGTGCGAGATGAACAGGAAGGCGACGCCCTGCCGTTGGAGTTCGCGCAGTTTGTCGAAGAGCCGGCCGATCCCGCGGGCGTCGAGCTTGGCGGTGGGCTCGTCCAGGATGATGAACCGGGCGCCGAAGGACAGGGCCCGGGCGATCTCCACGAACTGGCGCTGCTCGACGGTGAGGTCCTCGGCGCGGGCCGTCGGGTCGACGTCCACGCCGTACTCGGCGAGCAACTCGCTCGCACGCGAGCGCAGTCGCCTCCAGCTGATCGGGCGCAGCGCACCGGCGCTCTGCCGGTCGGGGCTGTGCCTGTTCAAGAAGAGGTTCTCGGCGACGGTCAGCGCGGGGATGACGGTGGAGCGCTGGTAGACGCACGCGACCTTGGAGCGCCAGGCGTCGGTGTCGCCGGGCGCGGGGGCGGGTTCGCCGTCGAAGCGCAGGATGCCGGTGTCGGGGTCCTGCAGTCCGGTGAGGATCGAGACGAGGGTGGACTTGCCCGCGCCGTTGCGGCCGACCAGGGCGTGCGATTCGCCGGGGGCGACGGAGATGCGGGCGTCGCTGAGGGCGACGGTGGCGCCGAAGCGCTTGCTGATCCCGTCGGCCTCGACGACGGGGCCCCGGACGGGGCTGGGGTCCGCCATGGCGGGGTGTCCTCTCCACGAGCCCCGTGAGCGGGCGGCCAGGGGGCTTGCCGCGTCTGCTCACGGGGGCTTGGGTCACTGGCCGACGTTGTTGCCCCACAGGGACTTGTCATCGACGTTGTCCTTGGTCACCAGCGGCGCGGGGAGCTGGTCCTCCAGGCCGTTGGGCAGGGAGATGATGGTGGACTGGTGGTCGGTGGGGCCGGGCTGGAAGGTCTTGCCCTCGGCGGCGGCCTGCGCGTAGGACAGCGCGTACTTGGCGTAGAGGTCGGCGGGCTGGGAGACGGTGGCATCGATGTCGCCCTTGCGGATGGCGTCGAACTCCTGCGGGATGCCGTCGTTGGAGACGATGGCGATGTGTCCCGGCTGGCCGGCCGGCTTGAGCAGGCCCTTCTGCTGGAGCAGGGCGAGGGTCGGCTGGAGGAACACGCCGCCGGCCTGCAGGTAGATGCCACCGAGGTCGGCGTCGGCGGCCAGCGTGGACTGGAGCTTCGCGGAGGCGACGTCCCCCTTCCAGTCGGTGGCCAGCTCGATCACCTGGATGCCGGGGAACTTCTCCTTCATGCAGGCGGCGAAGGCCTCGGAGCGGTCGCGGCCGTTGATGGAGCTCAGCGCGCCCTGGAGTTCGGCGACCTTGCCCTTGCCGCCGAGCTGCTGACCGAGGAATTCGCAGGCCTTGGTGCCGTAGGCCTTGTTGTCGGCACGGACCACCATGTAGACGTTGCCCTTGTCGGGGCGGGTGTCGACGCTGACGACCGGGATCTTCTTGGCGGCCAGCCGGTCGAGGGTGGAGGCGATCGCGCCGGTGTCCTGCGGAGCCATGACGACGGCCTTGGCGCCGGTGTTCTGGAAGACCTGGACGTTGGCGACCAGCTTGGTCACGTCGTTCTGCGAGTTGCTGACCGGCAGGGTGTTCAGTCCCTGGGAGGAGGCGTCCTGCTTGACGTACTGCGCGTAGGAGTTCCAGAAGTCGGAGTCCGCGCGCGGCAGGTCGATGCCGATCGCCGGCTTGCCGCCGCCGGATCCGGAGGAGGTCGAGTCGCTGCCGCGGTTGCAGGCCGTGGCGAACCCCGCCAGGACGGCCACGGTGGCGGCCGTGGCCGCGATTCTGGAGGAGCGGAGCTTCATGGTGCTGGTCTCCTTGGCTGGGAAGGCCGGCGCCCCTGTGGGGCGGGGTGGGAGGCGGATCACAGAGAAAGCGACCGGGCATCCGGGAGAAGACATCGGATGGCTTGTGGTGCCGAGGACTCTACGAGCCGGGCATCCGACTGACAAGAGGAAACCTCGGATGATTTCGAACCGTGATTCGCGGCCATCACAGCGGCCCGACACGGGCGCCAAGGATCTTCCTGACCTGGACAGTTGAGCTGACCAGCCAGCAGGTGACGGGTAAACATCGGAGGAATCCTTGCGGCGCCCGATGAGGCCTCGTATGGTCATGGCACCACGGATACATCCGATGTGTTGATGGGAGCCACCACATGAAGCTGCTGCGACTCGGCGGGCCGGGAGCGGAGACGCCGGCCGTCCTCGACGAGGACGGCGCGACCTTCAGCCTCGCGGGCGTGACCGACGACATCGACGGCGCCTTCCTCGCCTCCGGCGGGATCGACCGGGTCCGGGCCGCCCTGGCCGAGGGCTCGCTGCCCGCCCTGGACCCGACAGGTCTGCGGGTCGGGCCGCCCGTCGCCCGTCCCGGCAAGGTGGTCTGCATCGGCCTCAACTACCGTGACCACGCCGAGGAGACCGGGGCGGCCGTCCCCGAGCGGCCGGTGGTCTTCCTGAAGGACCCGTCCACCGTCGTCGGCCCCTTCGACCCCGTGCTGATCCCGCGTGGCTCGGTGAAGACCGACTGGGAGGTGGAACTCGCCGTCGTCATCGGCAGCGAGGCCCGCTACCTGGCCGACCCGGCGGAGGCGCCGGAGTGCGTCGCGGGTTACACGATCAGCAACGACGTCTCCGAGCGGGAGTTCCAGCTGGAGTTCTCCGCCCAGTGGGACCTCGGCAAGTCCTGCGAGAGCTTCAACCCGCTCGGCCCCTGGCTGGTGACTCCGGACGAGGTGGGCGACCCGCAGGACCGGGGACTGCGCCTGGCGGTCAACGGCGAGCCGCGCCAGGACGGCAGCACCAAGAACATGATCTTCGACGTCGCCTACCTGGTCTGGTACCTGAGCCAGTACATGGTGCTGCGCCCCGGCGACGTCATCAACACCGGTACCCCGGCCGGCGTGGCCCTGGGCCTGCCCGGCACCCCCTACCTGCGCGCGGGCGACACCGTCGAGCTGTCCATCGACGGCCTCGGCACCCAGCGCCAGACCTTCCGCAACGCGTGAGAGGCATCCCCTTGTCCGCAACCACAGCGCGGATCACCGCCGTCGACACCTATGACGTCCGCTTCCCCACCTCGCGGGAGCTGGACGGGTCCGACGCGATGAATCCGGACCCCGACTACTCCGCCGCCTACGTCGTCCTGCGGACCTCCGAGGGCGGCCACGAGGGCCACGGCTTCACCTTCACCATCGGTCGCGGCAACGACATCCAGGTGGCCGCCATCGACGCGCTCCGCCCGCACGTCCTCGGACGCCCGGTCGCCGAGCTGTGCGCCGACCCCGGCTCGCTCTACCGCGACCTGATCGGCGACAGCCAACTGCGCTGGCTGGGCCCGGAGAAGGGCGTGATGCACATGGCCATCGGGGCCGTCGTCAACGCCGTCTGGGACCTCGCCGCCAAGGAGGAGGGCAAGCCGCTCTGGCAGCTGCTCGCCGACGCCGACCCCGAGTGGCTCGTCTCCCAGATCGACTTCCGCTACATCGCCGACGCCCTCGACCCGGCGGAGGCACTGGAGCTGCTGCGGCGCGGAAAGCAGGGCGCCGACGAACGCGCCGCCGCGCTGCTCCGTCGGGGCTACCCCGCCTACACCACCTCCCCGGGCTGGCTGGGCTACGACGACGAGAAGCTCACCCGCCTCGCCCGTGAGGCCGTGTCGGACGGCTTCCGGCAGATCAAGCTGAAGGTCGGCGCCGACCTCGCGGACGACATCCGCCGCTGCCGGGCCGCCCGCGCGGCCGTCGGGCCTGACATCCGGATGGCCATCGACGCCAACCAGCGCTGGAACGTGGCCGAGGCCGTCGAATGGACCAAGGCGCTCGCGGAGTTCGACCCGTACTGGATCGAGGAGCCCACCAGCCCCGACGACGTGCTGGGGCACGCGGCGATCCGACGGCAGGTCAGCCCGGTCAAGGTCGCCACCGGCGAGCACGTGCAGAACCGCATCGTCTTCAAGCAGCTGCTCCAGGCCGGCGCCATCGACGTCCTCCAGCTGGACTCGGCGCGGGTCGGCGGCGTCAACGAGAACCTCGCCATCCTGCTACTCGCCGCGAAGTTCGGCGTCCCGGTCTGCCCGCACGCCGGCGGCGTGGGCCTGTGCGAGCTCGTCCAGCACCTGTCCATGTTCGACTACGTGGCGCTCACCGGCACCACCGAGGACCGCGTCATCGAGTTCGTCGACCACCTCCACGAGCACTTCCTCGACCCGGCGGTCGTCACCGACGGCCACTACCGGGCCCCCACCGCGCCGGGATTCTCGGCGGCCATGCACCAGGCCTCGCTGGACACCTACCACTACCCCCACGGCTCCTTCTGGGCCGAGGAGTTGGCGCAACCGCAGGAGGCGATCGCATGACGACGGCGGAACTGGCCGGACTCACGGCGCTCGTCACCGGCGGGGCCTCCGGGATCGGCCTGGCCACCGCCACCCTGCTCGCCGAGCGCGGCGCGCGGGTGGCCGTCCTGGACCTCGCCCCGCAGGCGGTGCAGGCGCCGCTGCTGGGCTTCACCGCCGACGTCGGCGACGACACCTCGGTGTCCGGTGCCGTCCAGGCGGCGGCGGAGGCGCTCGGCGGGATCGACATCCTGGTCAACAACGCGGGCGTCGGCGCGATCGGGACCGTCGAGGACAACCCGGACGAGCAGTGGCACCGCGTCCTCGACGTCAACCTGCTCGGCGTCGTCCGCACCACCCGGGCCGCCCTGCCGTACCTGCGCCGCTCGGCCCGGGCCGCGGTGGTCAACACCTGCTCCATCGCCGCCACCGCCGGCCTGCCGCAGCGCGCGCTCTACTCGGCCAGCAAGGGCGCCGTCCTGTCGCTCACCCTGGCCATGGCCGCCGACCACGTCCGCGAGGGCATCCGGGTCAACTGCGTCAACCCCGGCACCGTGGACACCCCCTGGGTCGGCCGGCTGCTGGACGCCGCCGACGACCCGGCCGCCGAGCGCGCCCAGCTGGGCGGCCGTCAGCCGCACGGACGCCTGGTCACCGCCGAGGAGGTGGCCGCCGCCATCGCCTACCTGGCCTCCCCGGCCGCCGGAAGCACCACCGGCACGGCGCTGCAGGTCGACGGCGGGATGGCGGGCCTGCGGCTGCGCCCGGAGGCCAGGTCGTGATCCCGCGCCGCCGCGCCCTGGGGCGCAGCGAGGTGGAGGTCGGTGAACTCGCCTTCGGCGCGGCGGGCATCGGCAACCTGTTCACCCCGGTGACCGACGCCGACGCCGAAGCCGCCGTCGCCGCCGCCTGGGAGTCGGGCGTGCGGTACTTCGACACCGCCCCGCACTACGGCCTGGGCCTGTCCGAGCGGCGGCTCGGCCGGGCCCTGCGCGGCCGCCCCAGGGACGAGTACGTCCTCTCCACCAAGGTCGGCCGACTGCTGCGTCCGGCCCCGGAGCCGGGCGGCGACGACCTCGCCCACGGCTTCGCCGTGCCCGCCACCCACCGCCGGATCTGGGACTTCAGCGCCGTGGGCGTCCGCCGCTCGATCGAGGACAGCCTGGAACGGCTCGGACTGGACCGGATCGACGTCGTCTACCTCCACGACCCCGACGACCACGCGGAGCAGGCGCTCACCCAGGCGTACCCGGAGCTGGCACGGCTGCGCGCCGAAGGGATGGTCGGCGCGATCGGCGTCGGGATGAACCAGGCCGAGCTGCTCGCCCGCTTCATCCGCGAGACCGACGTCGACGCCGTCCTGCTGGCCGGCCGCTACAGCCTGCTCGACCAACGCGGACTCGCCGAACTGCTGCCGCTGGCCGCCGAACGCGGCGTCGGTGTCGTCATCGGCGGCGTCTTCAACTCCGGTCTGCTCGCCGACCCCCGCCCCGGTGCCACCTTCGACTACGCCGCCGCGCCCGAGGAGTTGCTCGCCCGCGCCCTCGACCTCAAGGCCGTCTGCGAGAAGCACGGCGTGCCGCTGCGCGCCGCGGCGCTGCGCTTCCCGTTCGGGCACCCCGCGGTGGCGAGCGTCCTGGTCGGCACCCGCAACGCCGCCGAGGTGCGGGACGCCGCCGCCATGCTCCGGCGCCGCGTCCCGGACGACCTGTGGGCGGAGCTGAAGGAGCGCGGGCTGCTCCCGCCGGGCGTCCCGACCCCGCAGGAGGCGCACTGATGCGCGTCGCGCTGTTCATCACCTGCTTCAACGACACCATGTTCCCCGAGACCGGCCGCGCCGTGGTGACCGTCCTCGAACGGCTCGGCCACACCGTCGCGTTCCCGCAGGAGCAGACCTGCTGCGGGCAGATGCACGTCAACACCGGCTACCGTACGGACGCCGTCCCGCTGATGGCCCGGTTCGCGCGCACCTTCGCCGCGTACGACGCGGTCGTCACCCCCTCCGCGTCCTGCGCCGGGCTGGTCCGGGAGCACCACCCCGCCCTCGCCGAGGGGTACAGCCCCCCGCAGCTGCGCCGACAGGTCGCCGAACTGGCGCCCCGGGTCCACGAGTTCACCGAGTTCCTGACCGACGTCCTCGGCGTCACGGACGTCGGCGCCCGCTTCCCGCACCGCGTCACCTACCACCCCACCTGCCACTCGCTGCGCGCACTGCGCCTCGGCGACCGGCCGCAGCGGCTGCTGCGCGCGGTCGAGGGCCTCGACCTGGTCGAGCTCCCGGCCGCCGACTCGTGCTGCGGCTTCGGCGGCACCTTCGCCGTCAAGAACGCCGCGACCTCCGGCGCGATGCTCGCCGACAAGGTCGGGGCGGTGCGGGAGACGGGCGCCGAGGTGCTGTGCACGGTCGACAACTCCTGTCTGATGCACATCGGCGGCGGGCTGTCCCGGCAGGCCACCGCGGTGCGGACCATGCACCTGGCCGAGATCCTGGCCACCACCGAAGGAGGACGCCCGTGACCACCCCGGTCGACCGCGGAGTGGTGTGGCTGGGCTCGCCGTCCTTCCCGGACGCCGCCCGCGAGGCCCTCGGGGACACCCGGCTGCGGGCCAACCTGAAGCGGGCCACGACCGTCATCCGCGACAAGCGCCTCGCCGTCGCCTCGGAGCTGGACGACTGGGAGGAGCTGCGCACCGCCGCCGACGCGATCAAGACCCGTACTCTGCGCCATCTCGACCACCACCTGGTGCGGTTGGAGGAGTCGGTCACCGCCGCCGGCGGGACCGTCCACTGGGCCGCCGACGCCGCCGAGGCCAACCGCATCGTCACCGAACTGGTCCGGGCCACCGGCGAACGGGAAGTCGTCAAGGTCAAGTCCATGGCGACCCAGGAGATCGGCCTCAACGAGGCGCTGGCCGCGGCCGGCATCACCGCCTACGAGACCGACCTCGCCGAACTCATCGTCCAGCTCGGCGACGACCGCCCCTCCCACATCCTGGTCCCGGCGATCCACCGCAACCGGACCGAGATCCGCGAGCTGTTCGCCGAGCGGATGGGCGAGTGGGGGCAGCCGGCTCCCGAAGGACTGGGTGACGACCCCGCCGAACTCGCCGAGGCCGCCCGTCGGCACCTGCGGCAGAAGTTCCTCCGCGCCAAGGTCGCCGTCTCCGGTGCCAACTTCGCCGTCGCCGACACCGGCACCGTCGTCGTGGTGGAGTCCGAGGGCAACGGCCGGATGTGCCTCACCCTGCCCGAGACCCTGATCACCGTGATGGGCATCGAGAAGGTCGTCCCCACCTGGGCCGACCTGGAGGTGTTCCTCCAGCTGCTCCCCCGCTCCTCCACCGGCGAGCGGATGAACCCGTACACCTCCACCTGGAGCGGCACCACGGAGGCCGACGGCCCGTCGGAGTTCCACCTCGTCCTGCTCGACAACGGTCGCACGGACACCCTCGCCGACACCGTCGGCCGCCAGGCCCTGGCCTGCATCCGCTGCTCCGCCTGCCTCAACGTCTGCCCGGTCTTCGAACGCACCGGCGGGCACGCCTACGGCTCCGTCTACCCCGGGCCGATCGGCGCCGTGCTGACCCCGCAGCTGGTCGGCGTCGGCAGTGACATGAGAAGCAGTGCCGCCAGCCTGCCGTTCGCCTCCACGCTGTGTGGCGCCTGCTACGACGCCTGCCCAGTGAAGATCGACATTCCGAAGCTGCTGGTGCACCTGCGGGCCTCGGC
>NZ_JBHVVI010000127.1:0-24365 GCF_042883685.1 Kitasatospora sp. NPDC058190 | reverse complement strand
AAGTGGGCCCTGGACTACATGAACACCCGCTACGGCAGCCCCAACGCCGCCTGGGCCTTCTGGCAGACCCACCACTGGTACTAAACCAACCCCCCCTCGGCCCGCCGAACCCCCCGGCAACACACCCGAGACCTTGACCCCCCTCACCCTGGGCCGGACAGGGACCACCAGGATGACCCCGACAGGGCCCGCGCCCGCGCAACCCGCGTGGCACGGGCCCTCTCGCGGTTCCAGACTTGACGCGACGCAGGCAACCCAGCCACAACAGCGCTGTCGACTTGAGCTCAAGCAAGATTTGGCTTTATTTTGCCGACGATACTACTAGCTTGCTCGATCAATTGTGGTACTCTACCAAAATTTTAACTCTTCATCTTTTTCCCGGATTCTGCTTGCCGATGCCATGGGCCCGGATAACGATGGTTTGAGGGGGAATCGTAGGAAGGTTTGATCATGGGATTCCTCGCAAACCTCTGTGACCTCGGCAGGTTCCGTAGTGGTGGTGGTGGCGGCGGCGGCTACGGCGGCGGCGGCTACGGCGGCGGCTACGGTTACCGCGACTTCGGACGCGGCGACTTCGACCGCGACTTCGACCGCGACTTCGACCGCGACTTCGACCGCGACTTCGGCCGCCACGGCGGTGGCGGCGGTTACGGCGGCGGCTACGGCGGCGGCGGCTGGCGCTGACAGCCGCAGTAACTGCAGGCTTCCAATCCGTTGCGACAGCAGGCCGGGCATGTTTCGTGCCCGGCCTGCCGTCCGCCCGCCCGGTCCGTCCGGTTCGCGCCACCCGGCGGGTTCCAGGCTCGGTGGCGGGGTTCGTCGAGCTGACCGGTGCCGGGCGACTAGCGGGAAGACCGTGAGATGACGCGGAAACGGACTCTCCGCGAGGCCCTGCGAGGGCTGCTCGTCGTCGAGAGCTCCGACGCCCTGGTCGCCGCAGCACCGCCGGTCCCGCTCCGGGAGGTCTTCCGGCGCTTCTGGCCCTACACCAAGGGCGGCCGCCGCTGGCTGGTGGTGCTGCTCGTCCTGGTCTCGGTGGGCCCGGCGATCGAGGCGGCGGAGATCTGGCTGTTCAAGATCGTGATCGACGACATGCTCATCCCGCACAGGCTGAGCCTGTTCCTGCCGATCGCCCTCGCCTACGCCGGGCTGGCCCTGCTCTCCGGAGTGCTGGGCTTCGCCGGCCGGGTGACCTCCACCTGGGTCAGCGAGCGCTTCCTGATCATCCTGCGATCGGACGTGTTCCGGCACATCCAGGGCCTGTCACTGGGCTTCTTCGAGCGACGGCAGCTCGGCGACGTACTGTCCCGGGTGACCGGCGATGTCGACGCGGTCGAGACCTTCCTGCTCTCCGGGATCGTCAGCGCGATCGGCGAGGTGGCGCGGCTGGGCATCTACGTCGGCCTCCTGCTGGCCCTGCGGTGGGACCTGACGCTGACCGCGCTGGTCGCCGCACCGCTGTTCGTCCTCACCGCCCGCCGCTTCGCCAAGCTGATCCGGGCGGCCTCGCGCGAACGCCGTCGGCGCGGCGGCTCGATCAGCGCGGTCACCGAGGAGGCGCTCGGCAACATCGCGCTCGTCCAGGCGTACAACCGCCAGGACTGGGAGCACGCCAGGTTCCAGCGCGAGAGCATCGGCCGGTACCACGCCGCGATGGCCTCGACCCGGATCGGAGCGCTCTACGCACCGACGGTCGAGTTCATCGAGCTGCTCGGCGGCCTGGCGGTGATGGGCCTCGGGACGTGGGAACTGGTCCGCGGCCGGCTCACCCTCGGCGGCCTGATGGTCTTCCTCGCGCTGCTGAGCCGGCTCTACAGCCCGATCCGGGGCATGTCCGGGCTCGGCAACACCTTCTACAGCGCCTCCGCCGCCGCCGAGCGGATCATCGAACTGCTCGACCAGCGCCCGCAGGTCGTCGACCCGCCGGCCCCGCGGGCGATCGGCCGGGCCCAGGGCGGGATCGAGTTCGACGACGTGACCTTCAGCTACCCGGAGACGGCGGCGCCCGCACTGTCCGGGGTGTCCTTCAGGGCGGCTCCGGGGAAGACGCTGGCCCTGGTCGGTGCCAGCGGTGCGGGGAAGTCCACCGTCGCCAAGCTGCTGCTCCGCTTCTACGACCCGACCGCCGGCACGGTCCGGCTGGACGGTGTCGCTCTGCGCGAGCTGTCGCTCACCGAGCTGCGCGAGAACGTCGCCGTGGTCCTGCAGGAGACCCTGGTCTTCCACGGCACCGTCCGGGAGAACATCGCGTACGGGCGCCCGGACGCGACCGAGGCCGAGATCCTGGCGGCCGCCAGGGCGGCGGACGTCCACGGGTTCGTCAGCCGGCTGCCCGACGGCTACGACACCGTGGTCGGCCAGCGCGGACGACTCCTCTCCGGCGGCCAGCGCCAGCGTCTGGCCATCGCCCGTGCGATGGTCCGGGACGCGCCCGTCCTCGTCCTGGACGAACCCACCACCGGCCTGGACGCCGAGTCGGCCCAGCGGATCATGGGCCCGCTGCGCCTGCTGATGGCCGGGCGCACGACGATCATCATCTCGCACAACCTGCTCACGGTCCGCGACGCGGACCAGATCGTCCTGCTCGAACAGGGCAGGGTCGCCGCCCACGGCACCCACGAGGAACTCCTCGCCGGCAGCCCCGCCTACGCCGGCCTCCACCGGCTCCACCACCCACGGGACGAGTCGGTGAGGATCGTCCCCTGACCCGTGGCCCGCCGCGTCGACGGCCGTGCCACGCACGGTGATCGGCCCTGGGGGCGCCTTACCGTCCCTCAGCGGCGAGGCATGCGCCGCAACACCGCGTCACCGGTCGTGCGGGTGCCATTCGAAGAGCAGGATGGTCGCGTCGTCCCGCAGTTGGTTGCGCTGGTGGTCGAGGAGGGCGTGGATGAGCAGCCGCAGCACCTCGGCCGGGCGCTGGCCGGCGGCGGAGGAACGGATGATGAAGTCGGTGAACTGGTCGAGGCCGAACTCCGCGCCCTCCGTGTCGCGTGCCTCCACGACGCCGTCGGTGTAGAGCAGGACACGGTCGCCCGGTTCCAGGGTCGTCTCGTGGACCTGCCGGGCTGCCGGGGCGAGTTGGCCGACCAGGCCGATCGGGGGCTGCGGGGGGCTGTCCAGCGCTCCGTGGAGCACCCGCTCGGCACGGATCAGCAGCGGCGGCGGGTGACCGCAGTTGACCCAGTGCAGCACCCCGGTCTCCGCGTCGAGCCGGCACAGCACGCCGGTGCAGAAGTGGTCGGGCAGCCAGTGGGCGAGCGCCTGGTCGACGGAGCCGACGATGCCGGCCAGGGCGCCGCCGGCGCGGCGGGCGTTGCGCGCCGCGGCCATGGCGACCGACGTGGTCAGGCCGGCGGTCAGATCGTGGCCCATGGAGTCGAGGATCATGGTGTGCAGCACGTTCTTGATCACCGAATGCTCGAAGGCGTCGCCGGCGACGTCGTACGCCGGTTCCAGGACCGCGGTCGAGACGCACCTGCTGCTGCCGACGGTGTGGGGCGGCAGGAAGGCCCGCAGCATCTCGGCGGGCAACCCCATCGTCGAGGTGCGGGCGAGGGAGGCGAGCCAGTCGCTGTAGGTGCGCTTGGAGGTGATCAGCATGGCGAACAGATGGGCCAGCATCCGGCTGCGGCGCATCCGCGCCCCGTTGAGCGCGGCGGTCCGCACCGCCAGCACGCCCAGCCGCTCCGCACCGTCGACCAGCGGCATCCAGACGATCACGCCGCCGTTGTCGGCTGCCACCTGCGGGGAGACCCTGCGGTACGCCCAGCCGGCCGGCGAGCGGTCCACCGGCAGCGGCTCCAAGGCCTCGTCGAGTGGGACGAGCAGCCGCTGTTGCAGGTCGATGAGGTAGATCAGCGCGGCGTCCAGGCCGAGGGCCGCGGCGCACCGGTTCGCCAGGCCGACCAGTTCGAACGGCAGGGCCGTCTGTGCCTCGATGATCAGCTCTTCCAGCCGGTGCTCGTCGACGGCAGTGTCGGAACCGGCGGACACGTGCGGCGGGTCCGACACGGGGATCACCCCTTTCGTGCCCAGTCTCACACCAATTCCGGCCTGTCTCACATCAGGCCCGACCGCCCGCGACGGCGTCGTCACGGCCACGGCGATGGCCGGGGCGCTGTGGCAGATGGCCGCCCCGGGAACGGAGCTGCGCCGCTTCTACGAGTCGGACCCGGACCTCGCCCATGCCGTCGTCGACGTCGCCCCCCCCGCCTGACGGACATCCTGCGCGCACTGCTTCGCGGCTACGGGCACCCGCGCCGGCGAAGGAATGTTCAAGTGGTTCTGCCCCGGAAGGAAGACGCCTTCCTGACCGTTTCACCCGCAGGATGGGACTGATACGCTCGAAAAATGACGACCCACGACCAGGCGCCGCGGGCGGAGAAGGACGAGCACGCGGACCTGTGGCTCACGTCGGGCGAACTCGCCTCCTGGATGTCGGTGGTCCGTCTCGTCACCAGGCTCCCCTGGGCGATCGACGCTCAGCTCCAGCGCGACGCGGAGCTGAGCATGGTCGAGTACATGACCCTTGCCGTCCTCTCGGAGGCCCCCGAGAGGACCCTGCGCATGAGCACGCTGGCCGAGCACACCAGCACCTCGCTCTCCCGCCTGTCGCACATGGTGAAGCGACTGGAAAGTCGCGGCTACGTCCGGCGGGAGCCGGATCCGGGCGACGGACGCTTCACCAACGCCATCCTCCTGCCCGCCGGGGTGAGCATGCTGGAGTCGGCGGCCCCGGGCCACGTGGCCCACGTCCGCCACCTCGTCGTGGACAACCTCTCCGGCGAGCGCCTGCGCCGGCTCGGCCAGGACGCCGAACGCATCCTGCAGCGCATCGACTCTCCCGCGCGCTGACCGCCCCGAGCGGCGGCGCCGACCTGCCGCACACTGATTGACTTGAGCCTTCAAGTCGAATCGCCCAGCCTTCGAGTTGAAGGCTCAAGTCCTCCCGATGGGAGAAACCAGTGACCAGCAGCGTCGCCGACCTCATGCGCCGCAACCTTCTCGACGTCTTCGACGAACGCGACCCCGACCGCCGGGCTTCGGCCGTCGCCGAGATCTACGCCGAGGACGTGGTGTGGCACGAGCCCGACCGAGTCGTCCACGGCCGCGAGGCCCTCGAAAGCCGTGCCGCGGAGTTGCTGGCCGAAAACCCGGGCTGGGTCTACCGACCGGCCGGCCCGACGTCGGTCCTGGACGACCTCGGCCACCTCGGCTTCCGGTTCGGCCCCGCCGGCCAACCGCCGGTCGTGACCGGCATGGACATCGCCCACTGCAGGGACGGGGTCATCGTGGAGCTCTACACCCTCATCACCGAGGCCCGTCAGCCGGCCTAGCTAGCCGATGCGCTCCTGCCAGTCGGCCGGCACCCGGCCGGCGGGCCCGGGGACGGGTTGGTCCAGGGGATGGCTGTCGGGCGCGGCCAGCTCGGGCCCCGATTCGTAGAGCTCCGAGGTGTCGTAGTTCCAGAACCAGCTCTCGCCCGGCTCGAAGCTGCGGATCACCGGGTGGCCGGTCGCCTCGGCGTGCGCCGTGGCGTGCTTGGCCGGAGAGTCGTCGCAGCAGCCGATGTGGCCGCAGCGCGCGCAGCGCCGCAGGTGGAACCACCAGCCGGCCGCGGCCTCGCATTCGACGCACCCGACGCCGCTCGGCGGCACGGTGGGGTCGATCGGGTTCTCGGTGCTCATCGGGACTCCTGCGGGGTGTCGGGCTGTGCGGGGTCGATCGGGAGTCGGACCTGGAAGCGGGTGTCGCCCGGGGTGGACTCGAGCCGTAGGTCCCCGCCGTGCCGGTTGACGACGATGCGCCAGGCGATGTCCAGGCCCAGTCCGGTGCCTTCGCCGACGGGTTTGGTGGTGAAGAACGGGTCGAACACCCGGCTCCGGACGTCGGGGGGCACGCCGGGGCCGGTGTCGCGGAACTCGACCAGCACCCGGTCCCCGTCCCGTGCGGTGCGCACCGTCAGCGTGCCGCCCCCGCCTCCGCCGCCGTGCATGGCCCAGGCGGCGTTGTCGATCAGGTTCGTCCAGACCTGGTTCAGCTCAGCGGGGTAGCCGGGGATGCCGGGCAACGTGCGGTCGTAGTCGCGCACGACGGTGATGTCCGGGCCGAGCTTCCCGGCGAGCAGCAGCAGCGTGCTGTCCAGCAGCTCGTGCACGTCCGCGTTCTGGTACGGGGCCCGGTCGAGCTGCGTGTACTGCTTCGCCGCGCCGACGAGCGCGGAGACGCGGTGGATGGCGTCCTCGATCTCGCCCAGCAGCAGTTCGGCCTCGACCGTGCAGCCCAGCCAGTTCAGTGCGCTGCCCACCAGGTGTTCGGGGACCGCGCCCGCGATGTCGTCCAACCAGTCGGTGCCCAGGCTCGCCTGGACGAGGACCGGGGCGAGCTGCCGACCGTCGGTGACGTCGTGCTCCTCCAGCCAGTCGTCGACCTCGTCCTCGAGGTCCGCGGCCTGCAGCGGGCTGAGGGGCGGGGCCTGCCCCGCCCGGCGGACGGTCATGTCCTGGAGCTCGCTCAGGTGGGCCAGGTCCTCGCCCAGGTTCGGCTCGGCGGCCAGCTCGCCGAACTCGCGGCGCGCCCGGGCGATGCGCTCCCGCAGCGCGGAGGTGGCGCGCATGGCGGCGGCAGCGGGGTTGTTGAGCTCGTGCGTCAGTCCGGCGGTCACGGAGCCGAGGGCCAGCAGCCGTTCCCGCTGGCCGATCGCCTCCTGGGTGTTCTTGAACCCGAAGAACAGGCCCTCCAGCAGGTGGACGGCCATCGGAAACCATTCGTGCATGATCCGCGCGAAGGCTTCCGCGGGCAGCACGAAGAACCTCGACCGTTCGGTCACCCGCAGCGAGTTGTTGTACACCTGCGGCACCTGGTCGCCGAGGTAGGCCTGGAAGGCCCCGGCGTACACCCCGGGCACGGACGTGCGGCTGACGTCCACCTCCTGGCCGCCCACGCGGCGCGAGAGCACCACGGTGCCCTCGAAGAGCGAGTAGAAGCTCTCGGCCGGATCGCCCTCCCGGTACACCGGGCCCGGGTCGAACCACTCCACGCGGCCGTCCCGGCACAGTCGGGCGAGCTGGTCGGGGGCCAGCTTCTCGAACAGGAACAGCGTCCGCAGCTCCTGCTCCCCGCACCTGGCCGGGCCGGTGGTCATGACTGCTCCAGATAGCGATGTGCGAGCATGACGGCCATGGCGCCCTCGCCGACGGCCGAGGCGACCCGCTTGGCGGACTCCGCGCGCACGTCCCCGGCCGCGAACACCCCCGGCACGCTGGTCTCCAGGTGGTAGGGCGGCCGGTCCAGCACCCATCCGGCGGGCGGGCCCCCGTCGGCGCTCAGGTCGGGCCCGGTCAGCACGAAGCCGTGCGAGTCCCGGAGCACGGTGCCCTCCAGCCAGTCGGTCAGCGGGGCGGCGCCGATGAAGACGTACATCCACTGGGCGTCGACGGTCTCGGTCCGCCCGGTCGCCCGGTTGCGCAGGGTCAGCCCTTCCAGGTGGTTCCTGCCGTGCGCGGCCTCCACGACCGTGTCCGTGCGCACCGTGATGGAGGGGGCCTCCTGGACCCGCTGGAGCAGGTAGTACGACATGGAGGCGGCGAGCTGCGGAGCCCGTACCAGCAGTGTGACCCGCCGGGCGGTCCGGGAGAGGAACATCGCGGCCTGGCCGGCGGAGTTCGCCCCACCGACGATGTACACGTCCTGCCCCTGGCAGGCGGCCGCCTCGGTCAGCGCCGAGCCGTAGTAGACCCCGCGTCCGGTCAGCTCGGCCGTCCCCGGCACGTCCAGCTGCCGGTACGACACGCCGGTCGCGAGGATCACGGCCTGGGCCGAGACGGCGGAGCCGTCGGCGAAGCGCAGCGTGCGGGCGGCCCCGTTCACCTCCAGGCCGGTGACCTTGCACGCCGTGAGCAGCTCCGCCCCGAACTTGGTGGCCTGGCGGCGGGCCCGCTCGGTGAGCTGTGCGCCGGAGACCCCGTCGGGGAAGCCCAGGTAGTTCTCGATGCGGGAGCTCTGGCCGGCCTGGCCGCCGGTCGCCTCGCGTTCCACGAGGACGGTGCGCAGCCCTTCCGAGGCTCCGTAGACGGCCGCGCCGAGGCCGGCGGGGCCGCCGCCGACGATGACCAGGTCGTAGAAGTCGGCCGCGGGCGTCGTCGACAGCCCGACGTGGGCGGCCAGGTCCCGTTCCGTGGGCTCGACGAGCGCGGTGCCGCCCGGGGTCACCACCAGCGGCAGCTGCCGCCCGTCCTGCCCCGCGGCGGCCAGCAGCCGCCTGCCCTCCGGTTCCTCGCTGGAGTACCACCGGTACGGCACCTGGTTGCGGGCGAGGAACTCCCGGATCTGCGTGGACCGGGCCGACCAGCGGTGGCCGACGACCTTGGTGGTGTCCACGGTGCGACCGTCGGTGACCAGCCACGACTCCAGGAGGTCGTCCACCACCGGGTAGAGCTTCTCCTCCGGTGGCTCCCACGGCTTGAGCAGGTAGTGGTCGAGGTCGACGACGTTGATGGCGTCGATGGCGGCGTTGGTGTCGGCGTAGGCGGTGAGCAGGACCCGCCGGGCCCCGGGGTACAGATCGAGCGCCTCCTCCAGGAACTCGATGCCGTTCATCTGCGGCATCCGGTAGTCGGCCAGGATGACCGCGACCGGCGCGCCCCGCAGCTTCAGCTCGCGCAGCGCCTCCAGCGCCGACGCGCCGGACTCGGCGCGCACCACCCGGTACCGGTCCCCGTAGCGGCGGCGGAGGTCCCGGGCCACGGCACGCGACACGGCGGGATCGTCGTCCACGGTCAGGAGCACGGTCCGCGCCGCGTCGGTGGCCTCTGCCATGGTTCACCACCCGGGATCGTCGCAGGGCTGGAGGGGACGGCCCTTCCAGTCTGCTCGTCGGCACGCGCGACGGCCCGCCGTGGCACGATCACGGGCGGCCCGGGACGACGTGGTCCGCGGCGCGCGGCCGGGTCGGCCGTGGGGCTCAGCCGAGGGCGCGGTCGAGGTTGAAGGCGGCGCTGATCAGCGACAGGTGGGTGAACGCCTGGGGGAAGTTGCCGAGTTGTTCTCCGGTCCGGCCGATCTCCTCGGCGTAGAGACCGAGGTGGTTGCCGTAGGTGAGCATCTTCTCGAAGGCCAGCCGGGCCTCCTCCAGGCGCCCGGCGCGGGTGAGCGCCTCGACGTACCAGAAGGAGCAGATCGAGAAGGTGCCCTCGGAGCCCCGCAGGCCGTCCGGGCTGGCCTCCGGATCGTAGCGGTAGACCAGCGAGTCGGAGACCAGGTCCGCGGTGAGCGCCTCCAGGGTCGCGAGCCACTTGGGGTCGGTGGGCGAGATGAACTTGGCCATCGGCATCATCAGCACGGAGGCGTCGAGTACGTCGTCGCCCAGCCCCTGGGCGAACGCCCCGCGCTCGGCCGACCAGCCCTGCCGCATGATCTGCCGGTAGATCGCGTCCCGGCTCTGCCGCCAGCGCGGAAGATCGGCCGGCAGGCCGCGCCGGTTGGCCATCCGGATGGCACGTTCGATCGCCACCCAGCACATCAGCCGCGAGTAGACGAAGTTCCTCCGACCGCCCCGGGTCTCCCAGATGCCCTCGTCGGGCTGGTCCCAGTGGTCGCAGAGCCAGTCCACCACGGCGCCGACCTCGTCCCAGTGGCCGCTGCTGATGGGCTGCCCCCACTTGTCGTACAGGTAGACGGAGTCGATCAGCGCGCCGTAGATGTCGAGCTGGAGCTGACGGGTGGCCGCGTTTCCCACCCGCACCGGCGCGGACCCCAGGTGCCCCTCGAGGTGGCGCAGCTCGGACTCGGGCAGGTCGCTGCGCCCGTCGATGCCGTACATGATCTGCAGCGGGCCGGTCGCGCCCGTCCCCCGCATGATGCCCCGCTCGGACAGGAAGCCCATGAACGCCTCGGCCTCCGAGGTGAAGCCCAGGCGCAGCATGGCGTAGACGCAGAAGGCGGCGTCGCGGACCCACACGTACCGGTAGTCCCAGTTGCGCTCACCACCGACCAGCTCGGGCAGGCTGGTCGTCGGCGCGGCCACGATCGCACCGGTCGGCACGTAGGTGAGCAGCTTCAGCACCAGCGCCGAGCGGTGCACCATCTCCCGCCACCGGCCGCGGTAGCGGGAGCGGCCCAGCCACTGGCGCCAGAACCGGACCGTCGCCTCGAACTGCTCCTCCGCCTCGGCGTGCGGACAGGCCCGCGGGCGGACGTCATCGCCGATCCGGTCGAGGGCGAACACCACGGACTCGCCTTCGAGGAGCTTGAAGTGCGACCACACATCCGTGCCGTCGCACTCGAGCGGCGCGGTGGAGGTCAGGGCCAGTGAGATCGACGGGCACTCGAAGACGGCCTCGTGGGCCTGCACGCGCGCGGTGTGCGGTTCGGCGCCGTAGCCGAAGCGGGGAGCTATCCGCGCTCCGAACGGAAGGGCTCCCCGAACGCACACCACCCGCCGGATCAGCCGGTGCCGGGAGGCCTCGCGCGACTCGTCGACGACCGGCATGAAGTCCTGGATCTCCGCCACCCCGTCAGCGGCGTAGAACCTCGTGATCAGCACGTTGGTGTCGGGGAAGTAGAACTGGCGCGTACGCGCGGGCACGTCGGCGGCCAGCTCGAACGACCCGCCCCGGTCGGCGTCGAGGATGGACGCGAACACGCTCGGTGCGTCGAAGCGCGGGCAGCAGTACCAGTCGATGGTGCCGTTGGTCCCGACGAGCGCGGCGGTGCGGAGATCACCGATCAGGCCGTGCTCGGAAATCGGCAGATAGCGTGAGCCGTCCACTCGCCCGGATCCGTTCCCGAACTCCATGCCGGCCTCCCTACCGTCTCATTGCGGGCAGGTGCGGGGATCAAGAGAACCTTGCATCTCATGGTAGATCGCCCCCGGATACCGGCGCGGCGAGGCCGCGGCGGCGCGGTCGGGGTGCGGGGGCGCGGGTCCTGCGCGTGGAAGCCGGTCGTCGGCTGGCGAAGGGCCTGGTCCAGGAGCTGTTCCAGGTCCGCCGAGGGCCGTACTGCTCGGTCGCACCGCCACCTCGGCCGACTCCGTCGGCCAGGCGGTGGTGAACCGACCGCTAGCGGCGGCGCTTGCGCGCGTACGTCTCCAGGTACGCGGTCATGAGGCGCCGCGCTTCGGCGATCACGGCCTCGTCGCCGGCCCGCGACCGCTGGAACGCGAGGCCGAAGATCCGGTCGGCGGCCTCGTAGGAGACGTGCACCGCGAGCTGGGGCGTGTCCGCGGCGAGCAGCTTCCGGTCGAGCAGGTAGCGCCGGAGCCGCTCGGCCTGCTCCCGGCATCAAGGGTCATGCGCTCGGTGGCGGGCTGGAGTTGGCCCTGGCCCGCGACATCCGGGTCGCCGAAGAACAGGCGCTCCTGGGCCTGCCGGAGGCCGGCTTGTCACGGCTGGCCTTCCCCCTCGGGGTCAGCGGGCGCCCGTCGGCTCGCGTCTCGCGCTCGTCCACGGCACACCTCCGCTCAACCGGGTGACGACGACGTCATCAGGATCTCATCCGAGGCCTGACGGCCGTTGCGTCGTGCCTCACCCCGAGGTGAGGTCGGCTTCAGTTACCGGCGATCGCGTCGGTGGCCTTCGCCTGGTGGGCAGGAGTCGACGGGACTGGCAGGCTATGGCCGGGGCGGGGCCAGGGCGTTCAGCGGGCACAGGGGGTTTCGGGATGACGGGTGGATCGGCGGCGTGGCGGGTGCCTGCGCTGGACCCGCAGGTGGGGGCGGCGGTGGCGGCCGCCGGCGCGGGGGCGCGGGAGGTGCTCACCCCGGAGGGCCTGACGGCGTGGCAGGAGCGGGATTCCGCTCACCGGCCCCGCCCGACGCTCGAACGGCTACGCGACGGCGGCCGGTTCGAGGTGGCGGAGCTGAGCGTTCCCCGGGCCGACGGCGAGGGCGACGTCACGCTGGTCAGCGCGCGGCCCGCCGGGGTCCCCGGGGCGCTGCCGTTGCTGTACTACCTGCACGGCGGCGGGATGGTGACGGGCAACGCGTGGTCCGTCCTGCCGCGGCTGCTGCGCGGGTGGGCACTGCCGCTGGGGCTGGCGGTCGTGTCCGTCGAGTACCGGCTGGCGCCGCGCACCCGCTTCCCGGGGGCACTGGAGGACTGTTACGCCGGACTCGTCCGGGCGGTCGAGCACGCGGGCGTGCTGGGCGTGGACGCGCGGCGCGTGATCGTCGGCGGCAAGAGCGCCGGTGGCGGACTCGCCGCGGCCCTGGCCCTGCTGACCCGCGACCGCGGCGGTCCGGCGCCGCTCGGCCAGCTGCTGCTGAGCCCGATGCTCGACGACCGCGGCGACACCTTCTCCAGTCGTCAGATGGCCGGCCACGACACCTGGGACCGCGCCTCCAACGCCACCGCCTGGCAGGCCCTGCTCGGCGAGCGGTACGGCGCGGCCGACCTCTCCCCCTACGCCGCCCCGGCCCGCGCCACCGACCTGGCCCGGCTGCCCGCGGCCTACGTCGAGGCCGGGTCGGCCGAGACCTTCCGGGACGAGGCGGTCGCCTACGCCAACGCGATCTGGCAGGCCGGCGGCGACGCCGAACTGCACGTGTGGCCCGGCGCCTGCCACGGCTTCGACACCCTCGCCCCGGACGCGACCCTCAGCCGGGACGCCCACGCCGCCCGCACCCGCTGGCTACGACGCGTCTTGCAACGCTGAACCGGTGATCACCCGCCCAGGGGCGCGAGCCGCCACAGCGCGGCGGGCAGCTCACCGCTGTGCACGACGCCCAGCCGCTGGGTGGCGCGGGTGAGCGCGACGTACAGGTCGTTCAGTCCGCGCGGCGAGCCGTCGACGATCAGGCCCGGCTCCGCGATCAGCACCGAGTCGAACTCCAGGCCCTTGATCTGCTTGACGTCCACGACCGTCACCGGGCTCGGCGCCGCGGGGTCCTCGCCCACGGACGCCCGCGGCACGGCCGCCACCACCGCCTCCGCGAGGTCCGGCAGCAGCCGGTCCGGCACGATGACCGCCAGCCGCCGCTCGCCGAGCCCCGCCGCCTCCCTGGCGACCACCTCGGCCAGCCGTTCGGCGAGCCGCCCCGGCTCGACCCGCAGGTGCCAGGGCTGCTCGCCCGAGTCCCGTACGGAGGAGGGTGCGTCCGGCTCCGGGTCGAGTTCGGCCAGCACTTCGGCCGCGACGGCCATGATCTCGCCCGGCACCCGGTAGTTCTGGGTGAGCTGTTCGAGCCGCCACCGGCCGGCGACGTAGGGGTCGAGGACCCGCGCCCACGACCCGGTGCCGGCCAGGTCTCCGGTCTGCGCCGTGTCACCCACGATGGTCATCGACTTGGTCGGGCAGCGTCGCATCAGCAACCGCCAGGCCATCTCGGACAGTTCCTGGGCCTCGTCCACGATCACGTGACCGAAGGTCCAGGTGCGCTCGGCCGCGGCCCGCTCGGCGGAGGTACGGCGGTCGGCCACCTCGTTCCGCTCGGCCAGCCATTCGGCGTCGACCAGGTCGGAGGCGGTCAGCACCTCGCCCTCCTCCGCCTCCAGGGACCGCGAGCCCGCCGCGACGTCCAGGACGCCCTGGGCGTACTCGACCCGCTGCCGCCGGGCCGCCTCCTCCCGCAGGCGCTCCGCCCGGTCGTCCTCGCCGAGGAGTTCGGCGGCCTCGTCCAGCAGCGGGACGTCGGACGCCGACCAGGGGTCCTCCTCGTCCTCGTCCCGCAGCAGCAACGCCCGGTCCTCCCGGTCGAGCTCCGGAGCCGCCGACTCCAGTCGCTCCGGCGAGCAGTACAGGTCCACCAGCAGCTGCTGCGGGGTCAGTCGGGGCCACAGCAGGTCGAGCACGTCCCGCACCGCGGAGTCCTCCAGCATCGACCGCCGGATGTCCTCCACCTCCTCGTCCTCCAGCAGGCGCGGCCCGCCGAAGGGGTCGGCTCCGATGATGTCGGCGTACTGGTCGGCCAGCGCCGAGGTGATCTCCCGGACCACCAGCGGCCTGATCACGTTGTGCTGGAGCAGTGCGCCACGGGCCCGGTCGCGCACCCGCGTCACGGTCGCCGGGTCCAGCGTCAGTGTCTGCCCCTCGTAGTCGATCTCGATCGGCTCGTCGGGCACGTGCTCGCGGTCCCGGACGGCCGCCCGGATGACCTCGGCCATCACCAGCCGCCCCTTGACCTCGGCGACCTCGGCCGACTCCGGGGCGTCGGCCCGGACCCCCGGGTAGAGGTCACCCACGGTCGCCAGCAGGACGCTGGTCTCGCCCAGGGCCGGCAGCACGTCGCCGATGTAGTGCAGGAAGGTCGGGTTCGGCCCGATCACCAGCACGACCCGCTGGGTGAGCTGCTGACGGCGGGTGTAGAGCAGGTACGCCGCGCGGTGCAGCGCCACCGCCGTCTTGCCGGTGCCCGGGCCGCCCTGGACGACCAGCACCCCGCCGTGCTCGGCCCGGATGATGCGGTCCTGCTCGGCCTGGATGGTCTCGACGATGTCCGACATCCGCCCCGTGCGGCCGGCGTTGAGCGCGGAGAGCAGGGCGGTCTCGCTGGCCAGCCCGCCGGAGCCGGCCCTGGCGGTCGCGGTGTCGAGCCCGTCCAGCACGAGCGGTTCGTCGTGGACGTCGACCACGACGCGGCCCTGTTCCCTGATGTGCCGGCGCAGCCGCACGCCGTCCGGGTTCACCGCGGTGGCCAGGTAGAACGGCTGGGCGGCCGGCGCCCGCCAGTCGACGAGCAGCGGCTCGGACTCCTCGGAGTCCTCGGAGTCCTCGAACAGGCCGACCCGCCCGATGTACCGGCGGCTGTGGTCGAGCAGGTCCAGCCGGCCGAAGCACAGCCCGTGGTCGGCGGCTTCGAGCTGGGCCAGGCGGCTGGAGTACGTGGCGTGGGTGACGTTGCGCTCCAGCCTCGCCTGGTCCGTGCCGCCGGAGGCCTTGAGGACCGCCGCCATCCGCTCGGACACCTGCCGCCTGAGTTCGTCGAGCCGTCCGTAGAGCATGGACACGTACTCCTGCTCATGCCGGGTCTCCGCGTCGGGATTTGACAACCTACCAGCCCTCCGAGCTATGATGAGGCGAGATGGGTTTTAGCTGCGTCTACCGAGTTTGAAGCATACTCAGGTCCGCCTGCCCTCTCCACTCCGACGGTTCGAGGTCGGCCCGACCATCCGGGAACGCTCCGGTCACCGTCAGCGCTTCGCCAGCCACCTCAAGGCCGACTCCGCCGCGTGGAAACCCGCCATCCCGTGCACCCCCGCACCCGGTGGGGTGGCGGCGGAGCACAGGTACACGCCGGGCACCCCGGTCGCGTACGGGTCCACGGCAAGACGGGGGCGCAGGACGAGCTGGCGCACCGTGTTGGCTCCCCCGACGATGTCGCCGCCGACGTGATTGGCGTTGTCCGACCCCATCCGCGCCACCGTACGGACGGACCGGGCGCGGACGCGCGTCCGGAAGCCGGGGGCGAACCGCTCGATCTGGTCGAGGACCGGCTCGGTCGCGTCGCCCCGGTAGCCGTGCGGGACATGGGCGTAGGCGTAGACCGGGTGGAGGTCCCCGACCGAGCGGGACGGGTCGGCCAGGTACTGCTGACCGAGGAGCACGAAGGGCCGGCGGGGCATCCTGCCGCGGAAGGTCGCTTCCTCGGCGGCGGCGACCTCCTCGAACGTCCCGCCGAGGTGGACGGTGCCCGCGGACCGGCAGTGCTCGTTGACCCACGGGATGCCGCCCTCGACCGCCAGGTCCACCTTGAAGGCCGCGGGGCCGTACCGGTACCGCCGGTAGGCGCGGGCGGTCCGGCGCGGCAGGCGGTCGCCCAGGATCCGGACGGCGGCCCGCGGGCCGGTGTCCAGCAGGACGAGGTCGGGCCGGTCGAGCTGGTCGAGCTCGCGGACCTCCACTCCGGTCTCGACGGTGCCGCCGAGCCGCTCCAGCAGCCGCGCCATCGCGGTGGTGATCGCCCGTGAGCCGCCCTGTGCCACCGGCCACCCGTGGGCGTGACCGACGGCGATCAGCATCAGGCCGATGGCGCTGCTGAACGGCGTGCGCAGCGAACTGAAGGCGTGGGCCGCCGCCCCGCCGAACAGGGCCCGGGCCTGCTCGCCGCTCCACCTCCTGGACGTCCACGAGGCGGGCAGCAGGGCCTGGGCACCGAACTCGGCGAAGGCCAGCGGCGAACCCGGCACGTGCGGGACGGGACGAAGGACGTCGTCCGCGAGTTGGTCGAAGCGGCTCGACAGCCGGCCGAACACGCGCCGCCACGTCCTGCCGTCCGCCGGCGGCATGAGCTCGGCCGTCCGGTCCACGTCGCGCCACAACACCCCGGCGGCTCCCGAGTCCAGGGGGTGGGCGAGCTCCGCCTGGGACCAGAGCCACCGCAGCCCGTACTCCTCCAGGCCCAGCGACCGCAGGAACGGCGAGGCGACGCCGGTGGGGTGGAAGGCGGAGCAGTCGTCGTGGATCAGCCCGGGCAACGTCCGCTCACCGGACCGGGCGCCGCCGCCGATCGTCTCCCGCGCCTCCAGCACCCGTACCCTGACGCCCTCCTGAGCGAGGCGGATCGCGGCGGCAAGCCCGTTGGGGCCGCTGCCGACCACCACGGCCGTCGTCATGCCGTCAGCCCACCTCTCGCCGGGGCCATCGGGGGGCGAACGGGTCGGCCCACCCGGCACACGGGGGTCAGCCTAGATGCCGGTGGCGGATGCGCCTCGTACGACAGACGCCCCGCGGTTCACGGCGGCCGCACGGAGCGAAACGAGGCCGGGGCCGACGCGATCACGCGTCGACCCCGGCCTCTGTAGTAGCGGGGACAGGATTTGAACCTGCGACCTCTGGGTTATGAGCCCAGCGAGCTACCGAGCTGCTCCACCCCGCGTCGGTGTGACCACCATATGCGAGAACCGGGTGATCGCAAAATCGGGTTTCCCGGGCGGCGACCCCGCGCCACGCGAGCGCACCTTGGGCCGTTGCGGTGAGTGACGGCCCGGCGCGCCGGGTCGGCGGCGGCTGAGCATGCGTCAATAGATCGTCCACGTACGCCCGTTGCCCGGAAAGGTACCCATGTCCACGTCGTCCCCGGCAGGCCTGATCAAGCATGTGGTGATCATGGTTCAGGAGAACCACACCACCGACAACTACTTCCTCTCGATGGCGCCCTACGGCGCCAACGTCGCCACCGGCTGGCCCGTCTCGCCCAACCCCCCGGTGGCCGACCCGCCGCACGACCGGCACGCCTACTACCACTGGCTCACCCAGCAGGGCACCGCCGCCCACGTGCAGTTCGACACCGCCACCGATCTGCCGTTCTACGCCTGGCTGGCGGCCGCCGGCGCGTTCCTGGAGAACCACTGCTCGGGCTTCGGCACCAACTCCACGCCCAACCACCTGCTCATCACCGGCGGCCAGTCCCCCACGCTGCGCAACCCTCCGCACAACAGCCAGCCGGTGTGGGACCTGCCCTCGCTGCCCGGGCACGTCCAGGAGAACGGCCTGAGCTGGAAGGCCTACACCGGCGCCACCGGGTACCCGGTGGAGTTCTACCAGCAGCTCAAGGGGTCGGCGAACATCGTGCGTTCGGCCAAGCCCTCGCAGCAGTTCCTCGACGACGCGGGGAACGGCTCGCTGCCGGCCCTGTCGATGGTGTGGCACGACGGCCCGTACGACGAGCACCCCAAGGCGGACGTGAGGCTCGGCATGGACGCGGTCTGGCAGGCCGTCGACGCGGTGGTGCAGGCCGGCTCCTGGGACGAGACGGTGTTCATGCTGACCTGGGACGACTGGGGAGGCTTCGACGACCACGTCGACACCCCCAAGGTGGAGTACGCCTCCGACGGTGTCCAGCTCGCCTTCGGGCCCCGGGTGCCGCTGCTGATGTTCGGCGGCCGGGTCCGTCCCGGCATCGACTCGCGCTGGTGCTCCCACGTCAGCCTGCCCAAGACCGCCCTCCAACTGCTCGGCCTGCCGCCGCTGGGCGTGCGGCGGGTGGACGACGACGGCGGCCTCGCGGACCTGGTCGACCTCTCGGGCACCGGCAACACCATGCCCAAGCCGCCCGCGTTCGGCAGCCAGATCACCCTGCCGCCGGCGCCGATCCCCACGCCCCAGCCGGCGTCGCTGCCGCCCTCGCCGGTCACCGTGCCGATGCTCACCGACGAGGTGATCCTGCGCGACGGCAGCTCGCTGGGCCGGCCGGACGACGTGCTCATCACCAACCCCTGAGCCCCGGCCCCTGAGTCCCTGACCCCCGGGTGCCCCGCACCGCTGCCCCGCCCTCCCCCGCTCCCTCGGGGGGGAGGGCGGGGCAGTGATCGTTACTGCTTGACAAGGTGCGTAATACTGTAACGCGCGCGATCCGGGACGGCCGCGGAACGGGCAGCGCGGCCACCTGATCCCCGCCGCTCGGAGCACCACATGCACCCCTTCCTCGACCATCCGGGGCCGCTCGCCTTCGCGCACCGGGGTGGTGAGCTCGGGCATCCCGAGAACTCGCTCGCCGCGTTCGAGGCCGCCGTGGCACTCGGGTACCGCTACCTCGAAACGGATGTGCACGCGACCGCCGACGGCGTGCTGGTGGCCTTCCACGACTCCCGGCTCGACCGGGTCACCGACCGCAGCGGGGCGGTGGCCGAGCTGCCCTGGGAGAGCGTCAGGCGGGCCCGGATCGGCGGGACGGAGCCGGTGCCGCTGCTGGAGGACCTGCTCGGGGCGTTCCCGGCGGCCCGGTTCAACATCGACGTCAAGGCGGCGCCGGCCGTCGGTCCGCTGGTCGAGACGATCCGCCGGACGAACGCCTGGGACCGGGTCTGCGTCGGCGGCTTCTCCGACAGCCGCCTGGCCGCCGTCCGGGCCGCCGCCGGGCCCCGGCTGGCCACCTCGCTCGGGCCGCGCGAGGTGGCGCGGCTGCGGCTGCGCTCGCTGGGCGAGCTGGTGCTGCCGAGGTCGCCGCGGCCGGAGCGCGGGGCGGCGCCGTACGTCGGGATCTGCGCGCAGGTGCCGGAGCGGCACCGGGGCGTGCCGGTGGTCGACCGGGCCTTCGTCCGGGCCGCGCACCGGCTCGGCCTGCAGGTCCACGTCTGGACTGTGGACGATCCCACACGGATCCGCTCTCTCCTGGACCTCGGTGTGGATGGCATCATGGCCGATCGCATCGACGTCCTCCGGGACGTCCTCAGCGAGCGCGGCTGCTGGACGGACGGCAGCACCGGCTCCAGCACGGGGATAGGGGCCAGATGAGCACCACGGACCACCTGCAGGACCACGTGGCGGACGACCCGCCGCGCGCCACCGACGACGGCCGCGCCCTGCGCCGGATGCAGTTCGGCTGGTACATCAACGACTGGGCCAACGCCGCCTTCTCCGCCAGCGTCCTGACGGTGTTCCTCGGGCCGTACCTGACCGAGGTGGCCAAGAAGGCCGCCGACGCCTCCGGCGACGTGCACCCGCTCGGCCTGTCGATCCGGGCAGGATCGTTCTTCCCGTACACGGTCTCCTTCTCCGTGCTGATCTCGGTCGCGGTGATGCTGCTGACCGGCACGGTCGCCGACCGCACCGGGCGGCACAAGGAGCTGATGTGCGGCTTCGCGTACGTCGGCGCCGTCGCCACGATGGGGATGTTCTTCCTCGACGGCGACAACTACCTGCTCGGCGGCGCGCTGCTGGTGGTCGCCAACATCTCGTACGCGGTGTCGGTCGCGCTCTCCTACGCCTACCTGCCGGGCCTGGCCTCCCCCGACGAGCGCGACAAGGTCTCCTCCAAGGGCTGGGCCTACGGCTACGCGGGCGGCGGGCTGCTGCTGATCGCCAACCTGGCGCTGTTCGAGAACAGCGACGCGCTGGGCCTGTCCTCCGGCACCGCCGTGCGGATCTGCCTGACCTCGGCCGGGCTGTGGTGGGCGCTGTTCACCGTCGTCCCGCTGCTGCGGCTGCCCTCCCGGGCCGGCGTCGCGCCCAGCCGCGCCGCGGCCGACCAGCCCGCCGCGGGCAGCCTGCGCGAACTCGGCCGCACCCTCAAGGGCATGCGCAAGCACCCGCTGACGCTGCTCTACCTGGCCGCCTTCCTCTGCTACAACGACGGCATCCAGACCGTCGTCTCGCAGGCCTCGCTGTACGGCAGCGAGGAGCTCGGCATGGAGCAGGGCACGCTGGTCATCGCCGTGCTGCTGGTCCAGATCGTGGCGATCGGCGGCGCGCTGCTGCTCGGCCGGATCGCCCAGCACCACGGCGCCAAGAAGACCATCCTCGGCTCGCTGGTCGGCTGGGTGATCACCCTGGCGCTCGGGTACTTCATGCCCGCCCACCAGCCGGCCTGGTTCTACGCCCTGGCCTGCATGATCGGCCTGGTGCTCGGCGGCAGCCAGGCGCTCTCCCGCTCGCTGTTCTCGCACCTGATCCCGGCGGGCCGCGAGGCCGAGTACTTCAGCCTGTACAAGGTCAGCGACCGCGGCACCAGCTGGATGGGCCCGCTGGTCTTCGGCCTCGCGTACGAGATCACCGGCAGCTACCGCTCGGCGATCATCTCGCTGCTGGTGTTCTTCGTGATCGGCTTCGCGGTGCTGGTGAAGGTGCCGGTGCGCCGGGCCATCGAGGCCGTGGGCAACCCGGTGCCCGAGCGGCTGTGACGGAACCGGTGTAGCGGAACCGCTGCTCTCCTGACCGGGCCCTGCCGCTCTCCTGACGCCTCAGGAGAGCGGCAGGGCCCGGTCCCATGAGGGCGGTACGGGCGTCGTCGCGGCCAGCAGGGCCGGCAGGGCCAGCAGCACGCCGGCCGTCGCCTCGCGCAACTCCTGGGCGATGATCCGGAGTTGGTCGTCATCGGCGGGGTAGGCGGTGAGGAACTCGCCGGACTGCGCCCGGGGCGCCCGGGTGGCGGTCAGCTCGGCCGTGACGCGCGGGGTGGCCGCGACCTTGAGGGCGCAGCCTTGGGCGATCAGCACCCGCCCGCGCCCTCCAGCACCTGCGGCGCCGAGACCGGGGTCGCCGAGACGTGGAGTTTCCAGGCCTGGTGACGCGGGCGCCGGCCCGGCGGGGTCACCGTCCACCACGGTTCGGCGTGGTGGACGCGCCGGTCGGCAGCGGGGTCGCACACGGCGAAGCCGGCAGGATTGGTCCCAGCAAAACACTGACATCGCACGGTATTTGACAGTCGATCAGATTCGATCTCCCTCGGCCGGGCCACCGGTACCGCCGGGGCCGGCCGGCCCTTCGGGCGACCGGCCCGATCTTGGCCGGGGGTGCCCGGGTAAGGTGGTGGATCGTGGCCAGTCGTAAAACGTCGATCTTGGAAGCAGCGGCCCGGGTGATCGCCCGGCGCGGCGTGCGCGGGCTGCGGGTGGAGGAGCTCGCGGCGGAGGCGGGTGTGTCCACCGCGCTCATCTACTACCACTTCAAGGACCGCACGGGGATCCTCCGGAACACGCTGGAGTTCATCAACGACCGGGCGGAGCGCTACACGACCGACCGCCCGGCGGACGCGCCGCCGCTGACCGCGCGCGAGGAGCTGGAGCAGACACTGCTGCTGGAGCTCCAGGACACGGTCGAGGTACGGGAGAACAGCACCGCCTGGGGCGAGCTGCGGGCGAGCGCGGTGTTCGACGAGACCCTGCGCGAGGACCTCGCGCGGGCCACCCGGATCTGGGTGCAGGAGATCGCCGAACTGCTCGGCGTCGTACGGCCGATGTCCTCGGCGGTCGCGCTGGCCGGCGCCGCCGAACGGCTGACCGCCCTGCTGGAGGGGCTGAGCATGCGCTGGCTCAGCGGCAGCCTGCCGCTGGCGCACGCCCGCACGCTGATGGCCGACGCGATCGACGCCGAGGTGGCCCGGCTCGACTCCTGATCGGGCCCCGCCCCGGGCGAGCGGTCACGCTCCGTACAGGCTCCCCGGCAGGGGAGTCATGGCACGCCGATGAGTTTGACTGATTTTTCAGTCAATGCCAGCCTGATCCCGGAGCCTGAACCACAGGCAGGGCGCTGCCGCCGGCCCGTTCCCGTGGTGCGCCGGTGCGTTGCGGCGCGAAGAGTGGACCTGGCGGCCCCGTGCGCCCTCCCGGCGCCGCCGCACGATCTGGAGACCCTCATGAGCTACTACCACGACGACCACTCCACCGAGTCGGGCCCCTGGGTGCCGGCGGACGACGTCCCACACGCGCGGACCTGGATGTCCTGGCCCTCCCGCCGGGGGGTCTGGGGGCTGCGCCTGGGCGGCGTCCAGGAGGACATCGCCCTGATCGCCCGCACCATCGCGCAGTTCGAACCGGTGGTCATGTGCGCCCCCGACGACTGGACCGCGGGCAAGGCCCGGGAGCGGTGCGGCGCCGCGGTGGAGGTGATCAGCGCCATCCCCACCGACGACCTGTGGATGCGCGACACCGCACCGGTGTTCCGCCGGGACGGCTACGGCGGCCTGGAGGCCGTGGTCCTCAACTTCAACGGCTGGGGCAACAAGCAGGTCCACTACGACGACGCCCGGGTCGCCGAACGCCTCGCCGCCCGCCGGGGCCTGCGCTACTCCTACGCGGACTTCGTCGGCGAGGGCGGCGCGATCGAGACCGACGGCGACGGCACCGTGATGGCCACCGAGAGCAGCCTGGTCAACAAGAACCGCAACCGCGGCATGAGCCGGGACGAGATCGAGGAGGCCGTCCTGGAGGCCTACGGCGCGGACAAGATGATCTGGCTGCCCGGGATCAAGGGCCAGGACATCACCGACGACCACGTCGACGTCACCTCCCGCTTCATCCGGCCCGGCGTGGTGATGGTGCAACTGCCGCCCGCCGACCGGAACGACGCCTGGGCGCGGGACGCCCGCGAGCAGTTCGCCATCCTGTCCGCCGCGACCGACGCCCGGGGCCGCCGGCTGCACGTCATCGTGGTGCACGGCCCGGACACCGTCCGCTCCCGCAGCTCCAAGTTCGTGGACTCCTACCTCAACTTCCACCTCGTCAACGGCGGGGTCGTCACCGCCCAGTTCGGCGACGCCTACAAGGACGCCGCCGCGCGGGACACCCTCGCCGCGGCCTTCCCCGGCCGGGAGGTGGTGCAGCTCGACGTCGACCGACTGATGACCGGCGGCGGCGGCATCCACTGCTCGACCATGCACGAGCCGCTGCCGTAGCCGTCCCGCCCCTCCTTCCGCCGACCCCGACCACAGCCGGAGCAGCCGTATGACCACCGCCATGTCCCGCCGTACCCTGATGCGCAACCTGGCCGGCGCGGGCGTTCTCGCCCTCGGCCTGACCGCCTGCAACAACCTGGACGACCTCGATGCCGGGGACGCCGCCTCGGCCTCCCCCCAGCCCGGCGGTACCGCCCCGGGCGGCACGGGTGCCCGCCGCTTCGGCGCCGAGTGGGAGAAGCACCTGCGCACGGTGATGTCCTGGCCCGCCTCCGAGACGGTCTGGGGCGACCAGCTCCCGGACGTCCGCCGGGACGTCGCGGGCCTCGCCCAGGCGATTTCGGCGCGCGAGCCGGTCGTACTGATGGCCCGCCCCGAGCAGAAGGACGCCGCGCAGAAGGCCTGCGGCTCGGCCGTCGAGGTGGTGCCGATCGCCGTCGACGACCTGTGGGCCCGGGACACCCTGCCGGTCTTCGTCGAGGAGGGCGGCAAGGTCAAGGGCGTCGACTTCAACTTCAACGGCTGGGGCGGCAAGCAGCAGCGCGGCAACGACTCCAAGGTCGCCCGGACGGTGTTGGCCAAGTACGGCGTGGAGCGGGTCGAGACCCGACTGGTCGCCGAGGGCGGCTCCTTCGAGACGGACGGCCAGGGCACTCTGCTGGTCACCGAGAGCTCCGTCGTCAACGACAACCGCAACCCGGGGATGAGCCGCGACCAGGTCGAGGCGGAGCTGAAGAAGGTCCTCGGCGTGACCAAGGTGATCTGGCTCGCGGGCGTCAAGGGCAAGGACATCACCGACGCCCACGTCGACTGCCTGGCCCGGTTCGCCGCCCCCGGAGTCGTGCTGCTCGACCAGGCCTTCCCCGGCAGCCCGGCGGACGTCTGGTCCCGCTCGGCCGACCAGGCCCGCGGCGTGTTCAAGGACGCCGTCGACGCGACGGGCAAGAAGCTGCAGGTGGTGGAGCTGCAGCAGCCCGACCCGGACAAGATCACCGGGCGCGGCGACGCCTTCGTCTCCTCGTACATGAACTTCTACGTCGGCTCGAAGGGCGTCTACCTGCCGAAGTTCGGCGACGCCCGGGCCGACGACCGGGCGCAGCAGATCCTCAAGCAGTACTTCCCGGGCCGGGAGATCGTCCCGGTCAAGATCGACGCTATCGCGGCGGGTGGCGGCGGGATCCACTGCGCCACCCACGACATCCCCGCGCTCGGCTGACCGACGCCCCCCGAGCCGAAGGCCGCGCCGACGCCGAAAGCGAGGAGCGACAAGCGACCGACGAAGGAGGGAGCGCCGGAGCGACGACCGTCGGCGTCG
>NZ_JBHVVI010000126.1:0-25315 GCF_042883685.1 Kitasatospora sp. NPDC058190 | reverse complement strand
GGTGTCAGGCCGTGGGAGAGGTTGGTGAGGTCGAAGGTCACGTCGTAGCCGGTGACGGTCAGTGTGCGGCCGTTGATCTGTGCGCAGCCGGCCAATGTGGGGTCGGTGAGGGACAGTTGGCCGTCTCGGGTCACCACTAACCCGAAGTCGGCGGTTCCTCGGGCGAGTTCGTAGTTGTAGGTGGCGGGGATGAGGTGCAGTGTCGTGGGGGTTTGGCGGCCGAGGGTCACTCCGGGGTTGTCGAGGAGTTCCGGTGTCAGGCCGTGGGAGAGGTTGGTGAGGTCGAAGGTCACGTCGTAGCCGGTGACGGTCAGTGTGCGGCCGTTGATCTGTGCGCAGCCGGCCAACGCGGAGTCGGTCAGGGACAGTTGGCCGTCCGGTGCCACCACTAACCCGAAGTCGGCCAGGCCGCGGGCGAGGAGGAAGAGGTACGTGGACGGTATCAACTGCAACTGATGAGGAGCGTCCCTGGTGAGCGCGGGCGGGCTGCCGACGACTTCCGGCGAGAGGCCGTGGGACAGCGCTGTCAGGTCGATGGTGACCGGAAACCCGACCACGGTGAGCGCGTCGGTTCCGCGTCCCTGGAGGAAGCCGTCAGCGGCCCCGTCGAAGTCCACGACTCCTGCCGCAGTCACTTCGAATTGGAAGCCGGGAAGCCCGGTCTGCGCGAACCCGTAGACGCCGGGATCCAAGGACAAGGCGGTGATCCCACTGCCATCCGCGGGGAGCGTGGGCTGACCCGGGATCGTGAACTGTTGAAAGGTTAAGCGACTGGTGTCGACGCGGATGCTCGCCATGGCCGGACCTCCAAGCCTCGCCCATGACACCATTCCACCGCCGCCACCCTCACCCTGCGACCGGACGGACGTACCAGCGGCCCGTCAACCGACCTCTGCCGTGCCCACCCTCACCATGACCTCGGCGATCTGCTGACCGTTCGTTACTACCCTGGCCCACCGACGCGCCGTCCGCGGCAATCCGCCGTGCGATCGGCTCCGAATATCCTGGGAACCACGACCGCACCCGCTCCGAGGCCATTCCATGACTGTCGCGATCGCCTTGTTCACCCAGGACCTGCGCCTGCACGACAACCCCGTGCTGCACGCCGCGTGCACCGCAGCCGACCAGGTGCTGCCCCTGTTCGTGCTCGATCCCGCCGTCGAGACGGCGGGCTTCGCCGCCCCCAACCGGCTGGCCTTCCTGGGCGAGTGCCTCGCCGACCTGGACGCCTCGCTGCGCCGCACCGGCTCCCGCCTGGTCGTGCGCCGCGGCGCAACCGCCGAGCAGACGGCCCGGGTGGCCGCCGAAACCGGCGCGGCGACCGTGCACGTCGCCGCCGGGGTGAGCGCATTCGCCCGTCGGCGCGAGGCACGGCTGCGCGCGCTGTTCGGTGACCGCCTGCACGTCCACGACGCCTCGGTGACCGTGGTCCCACCGGGCCGGATCACCCCGGCCGGCCGCGACCACTACGCGATCTTCACCCCCTACCACCGCGCCTGGCAGCAGGCCCCCCACCGCACGGTGCTCGCCGCGCCCCGGGCCATCCGCACGCCGGGCGGCATCGGCAGCGAGAACCTGGTCGTCGGCGGCCCCCTCTCCCCGGCCCTTCCCCCCGGCGGCGAGACCGCGGCCCGGGCACGGTGGCGGCGCTGGGACGTCGACGCGTACGCCGAGGTGCACGACGACCTGGCGGCCGACTCGACCTCCCGGCTCTCCCCGTACCTGCACTTCGGCTGCTTGTCACCCACGGAGCTGACCGACCGCGCCCGCCACCACGGCGGCGACGGTGCACAGGCCTTCGTCCGGCAGCTCGCTTGGCGCGACTTCCACCACCAGGTCCTCGCCGCCCGCCCCGACGCCGCGCACGACGACTACCGCAGCAGGGACGACCACTGGCACCACGACGAGGACGAGGCCGAGGCCTGGCGGCAGGGCCGCACCGGCTACCCGATCGTCGACGCGGGGATGCGTCAGCTCGCCCACGAGGGCTGGATGCACAACCGGGCCCGTCTCCTCACCGCGAGCTTCCTCACCAAGAGCCTCTACCTGGACTGGCGGATCGGCGCCGCCCACTTCCTGTCCCTGCTGGTCGACGGCGATGTCGCGAACAACCAGCTCAACTGGCAATGGGTCGCGGGCACCGGCACCGACACCAGGCCCAACCGGATCCTCAACCCGCTGCGTCAGGCCGACCGTTATGACCCGGCCGGGGACTACGTCCGACGCTGGCTGCCCGAGCTCGCCCACCTGCCCGGTCCGGTCGTCCACCGTCCCTGGCTGCTCGCCCCCGAGTACCCGGCCCCGATCATCGCCCCGGACGCCCTCACGCTCCGGCTCCGCCGCGCCCGGGCCCTGGACGGGTGAAACCGTCGATCCAGTACCGGAGTCGGGGGCATGCGAGCAGTCCCGGGGCGTGGCTGCCGAGACGGAACGCGGCCGGACGCCGCTCGCCCGGGACCGGGGTCAACCGAGCTCGTTCTTGTACACCACACCGTTTTTGACGATGAGTCGCAGGTTGCGTTCGGGCTCGGCGAGGACGGACAGGTCCGTGGTCGGGTCGCCGTCGACGACCAGGAGGTCGGCCCACGCGCCAGGAGCGATGACCCCGAGCGGCGCGGCGCGGTAGGGGTCGCGGCGGCCGGACAGACGGAACAGCTCCGCGTTTCCGGAGGTGGCCATCTTCAGGGCCCCGACCGGGCTGAGGTACCGGCCGAGCCGGACCAGCATCTCGGACTGCCGGTGGGCCTTCGCGGGGTCGAGCACCAGGTCGGTGCCGAACGCCAGCCGCACACCGTGTTCGAGCGCCCAGCCGAAGGTGCGGGCGACGCCCTCGCACACCTCGCGGTTCTTGCGGTCGCTGTCCGCGGAGGCGTAGTGGTGGTCGTCGACCTCGAACGGCTGGGTGCTCAACCACACGTTCCGCTCCGCGAGGTAGCGGATGGTGTCCTCGTCGGTGAGGTGCCCGTGCTCGATGCAGCGCACCCCGGCCTCCACCGCGCGGCGCACGCCCTCCGAGGTGTAGACGTGCACGGTCACGTAGGTGCCCCAGTCGGAGGCCGCGGCGACCGCCGCCTCCAGTTCCGCCGTGGTGAACTGCAGTACGTCCAGCGGATCGAACTCCGAGACGACCCCGCCGCCGGCCATCACCTTGATCTGCGTGGCGCCCTTCCTCAACTGCTCGCGCACCGCCGCGAGCACCCGCTCCGGCCCGTCTGCCACCCGGGTGAACCCGATCTGCTCGGTGCGGGACTGCGGTCCGCCCAGGACGGTCGGGGCTTCGTGGACCGACCCGAAGTCGCCGTGGCCGGACGTCTGGGAGACGGCCGCCTGGCTCGGGTAGATCCGCGGGCCGGGAAACAGTCCGCGGTCCAGGACCCGCCGCAGCGGCTCGGTGTCACCTGCCATGTCCCGCACCGTGGTGAAGCCCCGCATCAGCATGTCGCGGGCGGAGGCGAGGGCCTGGTAGTAGACGGTGCCGGTCGGTGCGAGCCGCAGGTCCGCCATGGTGCCGCCGATCGCGAACAGGTGGACGTGGGCGTCGGTGAGCCCCGGGATGAGCGTGCCGCCGCCGCCGTCGAGCACCCTCGCCCCGTGGGTACCGCGCGGGGACGGGCGGCCCGGCACCACCTCCGCGATCCTGTCCCGCTCGATCCGGACGTGCCCCGGCACCGCCTCCTCGCCGATCCCGTCGAACACGCGCACGTTCGTCACCAGCAGCCCGGCATTCGAGTCGTCGACACCCATGCCGCCATCCTCGACCGGTCACGGGACCGGCACCAGACGGCACACCCGATCGGCGACGGGCGCGGCGGCGGCGTGGGCGAGCGGGGGAGGTTTGGCGGGGCGGCGGGGGAATCTTGTATGGTTCCTGGCGAATCATCCAGAGGGGTGGAGGGACCGGCCCTACGAAGCCCCGGCAACTCCCCGGTCGACCCGGCGTTCGAAGTACGCGCCGTGCCGTCCGGGATCAGTGCCAACTCCGGCCTGTCGCCAACGTGGCGCGGGAAAGATGAGGAGACACGGTGCTCTCTGTGCTGTCCTTCGCCCGGGCGCTTCCCGCCCCGGCCCTTTCGCGTACCCGTCTCGTGCCCGGCGCAGGCAATCGGCCGACTTCTCCGGCCCGTCCTCGCTGACCACCCCCCGCTCCCTGCGGGGAGCTTCCGTGAGCCGAACCCACCCGCCGCTCACGGGATTTGAGACTGGAGTACCCATCCATGGAGAACACGAGCGGCGTCGGCGTGCTCGACAAGGTCAGCTCGATCCTCGGCACCCTGGAGGCCGGGCCGACCACCCTGGCCGGACTGGTCGCCGCCACCGGCATGGCGAGGCCCACCGCGCACCGGCTCGCCGTCGCGCTGGAACACCACCGGCTGGTCGGCAGGGACATGCAGGGCCGGTTCGTCCTCGGCCCGCGGCTCACCGAGCTCTCGGCGGCGGCCGGTGAGGACCGGCTGCTGGCCGCCGCCGGTTCGGTGCTCACCCACCTGCGCGACGTCACCGGCGAGAGCGCCCAGCTCTACCGCCGCCAGGGCGAGGTCCGCGTCTGCGTGGCCGCCGCCGAGCGGCTCTCCGGCCTGCGCGACACCGTCCCCGTCGGCGTCACCCTCCCGATGAAGGCGGGCTCCGGTGCGCAGATCCTGCTCGCCTGGGAGGAACCCGAGCGGCTCCACCGGGGCCTCCAGGGCGCCCGCTTCACCGCCACCGCCCTCAGCGGGGTCCGGCGCCGCGGCTGGGCGCAGTCGATCGGCGAACGCGAGCCCGGGGTGGCCTCCGTGTCCGCGCCCGTCCGGGGCCCGTCCAACCGGGTGGTGGCCGCCGTCTCCGTCTCCGGTCCGCTCGAACGCCTCACCCGCCACCCCGGCCCGCACTACTTCCAGGCCGTCGTCGAGGCGGCCAACCGCCTCAGCGAAGCCCTGCGCCAGTCCTGACCGGCTCGCCGCCCCCCGGGGCTCGCCGCCCCGCTCAGGCCGCTCACGGAGGCCTCCGGGGTCCTCAAGGGGCTTGGAAGGAAGCGGACTTCGACGGCGTCGGCCCCGAGGTCGCCCGTCCCGCCGGTCCGGGCCGGGCGGGCGATGACCCAGGGTCCTTGGGCGTACACGGTGCGTTCTTGAACGGTGTGGGGTGAGGGTAGGGGCAGACGGGGAAGAAGACGGAGAGGGGTCGGCTGTCGGATGCTGCTGTCGCGGAGGACACGATGCGCCGGGACGGACGGGTGGCGAACTCCCTGCTCGCACTCCTGAGCCGGGACTGGGCGGGGGTGCCGGTCGCGCTGGTGACGGCGGGTGTGGGCGGCGGCCTCGTCGCGCTCGGCACGACCTGGGCGGTGGCGCTCGGTGCTGTGGCCGTGGCCGTCGGTGCGGCGCTGCTGGTCGGGGCCGTGCGGCACCTGGTGCTGGTGGCCCGGGAGGCGGCGGCGCGGCCGGCGCCTGGGTCATTGGTCCACGTCGGCGGCCACCGGATGCACGTCCGGGGAGAGGGGGAGAGGGCGGGCGGGCCGACGGTCGTGTGGATGCCGGGGGGACACGCGCCCGGTGAGGAGTTCGGAGAGCTGCACACGATGCTGGCGGCCCGGACCCGCTCGGTGCTGGTCGACCGGTTCGGCACGGGCTGGAGCGATACCGGGGCCTTCCCCCGGACGACGGCCGTTGAGGCGGAGGAGCTGCTGACGGCGCTGGAGGCGGCGGGGGAGCGGCCCCCGTTCGTGTTCGTCGGCCACTCCTTCGGCGGGCTGCTGGTCGCGAACGCGGCCCGGCGGCGGCCGGATCTGACGGCCGGTCTGGTGCTGCTGGACCCGACGCCGCTGGAGGTCATCGCCTTCGCGCCGGCCAACGGGCTGGTCGCGGGGATGCGTCGACGGTTACTGCTGGCCGCGGTGCGGCATCTCTTCGGTGCACACCGTGGCCGGGGCGGCCGGACCGGGCAGGACTGCGCCGCCGCGTCGATCTTCAGCGAGCTCTCGCCGTTCGGTCTGGCCGGTGCGGGCTGGGAGAGCGTGGTGTACGACGGGGATCTCGCGGACCTGCCGCTGGTCCTGGTGATACCGCGGGATCTCATGGGCGGTGAGGCGGTGCTGGCCGGCGCCCGGGACGCGGTCGAGGCCGAGCGGATCAGCCGCTTCTACCTCCGCAGCCGGGTCCGGTACCTGGCGGCGTCGTCGGCGTCCCGGTTGGTGTACACGCCGGAGGGGACCGGTCACGACTTCCCGCACGAGGCGCCCGAGTTCGTGGTCGGCGTGGTCGGGGACCTGGTGCGGGAGCTGCGGGTGACCAGCTCGTGACCGTCCGCCGATCGGCGGAGGACGCCCCGTGGCCGCCCGTCGATCAGCCCATGACCGACCGCGCGGAGTCGGCCCGTACGGGGCGTCGGCGCGAGAACGAGCCCAGGTCCACGACGTTGCCGGTGTGTTCGCAGCGGTAACGGACCGGGTCGCCGTCGTGGTCGTGGCCGGCCTCGACCAGGTCGATCAGGGTCGCGAGGTAGCGGCCCACCAGTGGGGCGTTCTTGAACTGGTTGCCGCTGGTGCCCATGGCCACGTAGTAGCCGTCGAGGGCGGTGCGGTCGTAGATCGGCGTCCAGTCGTCGGCGACGTCGTACACGCCCGCGACCCCGAGCGGTCGGTTGGGGACGCCGATCGCCGGGAAGCGGCGCGCGGCCCTGGTCACCTGGGTGCGGAAGCGGTGGGCGGTGGGACGCGGGTCGGCCCGGTCCGGGTCGTCGATCCACTCGGGCGGGTCGCAGTCCGGCCCGGTGCCGCCGATCAGGAGGTGCCCGCCGGGTGCCGCGCGCAGGTAGGTGCCGAGGTCGAGGTCGGCGACGACGGGGCCGGTGGCGTGCCCGGCCGGTGCGGCGACCTGGTGGACCTCCTCGCGCAGCGGGCGCACGCCGATCGTGAAGTCGCTCCCGACGCCCGCCAATCGGTTGAGGCCGCCCGACCACGGGCCGGCCGCGTTGACGACGACCGGCGCGGCGATCCGCGTCCCGTCGCCCAGGCGGATGCCCGTCACCCGGTCCGCGTGCCGGTCGACGGCCACCACGGTGTGGTGGAACAGGAAGCGCGCGCCCAGTTCGCCCGCCGCGTCCGCGAGGTTCTGGGCGGCGAGCTGCGGATCGTCGACGAACCCGGCGTCCGGGGTGAACAGCGCGCCGAGCTCGCCGGTGGGGGCGGCGAAGAAGGCGTCGTCGTCGACCGGCTTCGGCGGCCAGTACCGCCCGGGGTCGATCCCCGGAAGGCGCCCGCGCAGCGTCGGGGTGTCCCACCGCTCGTACGGGACGCCGGCGCGGTCGAACAGGGCGGTGGTGCCCGACGGCGCGCTGCCGGGGGCGTCGAGCTGTACGGCGCCGGTGCGGTGGAAGGCGGCGAGCGGGCGGCGGCCGGTGAGTCGGAGATGGTCGGGCCAGCAGGTCCAGAGGTGTTGGGCCTCCCAGGCGGTGGCGACGCCGTCGAAGGTGGAGTAGGTGAACCGGATGATCGCGCTGGAGGCGCTGGTGGAGCCGTGGCCGGCGGCGCCCGCCTTGTCCACCACGACCACCTGCCGCCCGGTGCGGGCGAGTTCGAGGGCGAGGGCGGCGCCGATCACCCCGGCCCCGACCACCACGGCGTCCGGTCGGCTGACGGTCATGACGGCCCCTCCTCGGTCGGGGGTGTGCGCAGGCTCGGTACGGAGGCGAGCAGCGTCCGGGTGTACGGGTGCTGCGGGGTGCGCAGCAGGGCCCCGGTGGCGGCGGTCTCGACGATCCGGCCCCGCCGCATGACCGCCACCGTGTCGGAGACGTAGCAGACCGCGGGCAGATTGTGGCCGATGAACAGCATGGACAGGCCGAGCCGCCGTTGGAGTTCGCGGATCGTGTTGAGGACGGAGGCCTGTACCGAGACGTCGAGTGCCGAGGTGATCTCGTCGGCGATCAGCAGGCCGGGTCCGACGGCCAGGGCGCGGGCGACGGCGACCCGTTGCCGCTGACCGCCGGACAGTTGCCGTGGCAGGCGGTCGGCGAGCCGGGGATCCAGGCCGACGAGTTCGAGCAGGGCGGCGACGCGGTCGGCCCGGGCCCGCCGGTCGAGCCGGTGGAACGCGGTGGCCGCCTCGACGAGCGTCTCGCGGACCGTCATCCGGGGGTCGAGGGCGGTGTCCGGGTCCTGGAGGACGACCTGGACCAGGCGGCCGAGTCGGCGCCGGTCGCCGACGGTGCGGACCCGGAGCTCCCGGCCGTCGAGCAGGACCTTGCCCCCGTGCACGGGGTCGAGGCCGACGATCGCCCGGGCCAGGCTCGACTTGCCGGAGCCGGACTCGCCGACGAGCCCGAGCGTCGTGCCGGACGGGATCCCCAGCGAGACGCCGTCCACGGCGGTGACGGGGCCGCGCGGGCCGTGGTGGCGGACGGTGAGGTCCGAGACCTGAAGGGTGGTCATGACGCGGTCACCTCCGCCTCCACCGGTACGGGGTACCAGCACGCGACCCGGTGGACCGGGTCGAGCTCCTCCAGCGGCGGGGCCTGCTCGGCGCAGCGGGCCCGGCGGCGCGGGCAGCGCGGCTCGAACGGGCAGCCCGGGGCGGGCGCGAGCGGGTCGGGCGGCGCGCCCTCCACCGTGGGCAGCGGCCGGTCGCGGTCCGCGGTGAGGTCGGGCACCGAGTCGACCAGGGCCCGGGTGTAGGGGTGCCGGGTACCGGTGGCGAGCCGGTCGGCGGGCAGCGCCTCGACGATCGTCCCCGCGTACATCACCAGCACGCGGTCGCAGAACTCGCCGACCAGCGCGACGTCGTGGCTGATGAACAGGATGGCGGCGCAGGTGTCCCGGCGGATCTCGGACAGCAGCCCGGTGATCTGCCGCTGCACGGTGACGTCCAGCGCGGTGGTCGGCTCGTCGGCGATGATCAGGCCCGGTCGCACCATCAGCCCGGCCGCGATCATCACCCGCTGCCGCTGGCCGCCGGAGAGCTGGTGGGGGCGTACGCGCAGCGTCGCCGGGGGGAGGCCGACCCGGCGCAGGGCTTCGGCAGCCTCCGCGGCGGCCTGGGCGCGACTCGCGCCGCGATGGGCCCGGACGGTCTCGGTGAGCTGGGTGGAGACCCGCAGCGCCGGGTTGAGGGCCGAGGCCGGGTTCTGGAAGATCACTGCCAGGCCGGTGGCGAGGTGGTGGTCGCGCTCCTTGGGCGTCAGGGCGGCGAGGTCGGCACCGAGCAGCCGCAGGGTCCGACGGGACACCCGGGCCCGCTCCGGGAGCAGGTCGGCGATCGCGAGCGCGGTGAGCGACTTGCCGGAGCCGGACTCGCCGACGAGCCCGACGATCTCGCCGGGCCGCAGCGACAGGCTCACTCCGCGCACCGGCCGGATCACCCCGTCCGGGGTGGGGAGTTCGACGCCGAGGTCCTCGACCTGGAGCACCAGGCCCTCCTCGGCGGGCCCGCTCGGCGCGATCGGCCGCGGGGCCGTACGGGGTGCCGGGCTGCGCCGGGCGACGCCGCCGGCCAGGACCTCGCCGAGCAGCTGGAAGGTCACCGCCGCGTAGAGGATGGCCAGGCCGGGGGCGAGGGCGGGCACCGGCTGGGCGTAGATGCGGTCGAGCCCCTGGTTGAGCAGCTGCCCCCAGTCGTAGCCGGGTGGCTGGACGCCCAGGCCGAGGAAGCTCAGCCCGGAGAGCGCGACGAGGGAGGTACCCGCCGCCGTGGTGGTGCTCAGCAGCAGCGGCTCGGCGATGTTGGGCAGGACGTGCCGCCACAGCAGTCGGTGCCGGCGCAGGCCGAGCACCCGGGCCGCGGCCAGGTGGTCGGTGCCCGCGACGCCGGCGGCGAGCGTCTGGGCGAGCCGGGCGAAGCCGGGGATGCCCGCGACGGCGAGGGCGAGCATCGCCGGGCCGGCGCCCGCGCCGAACACCACCGCGAGGACGAGGGCGACCAGCAGCGCGGGGAAGGCGAGCAGCAGGTTGATCAGCGCGGTGAGCAGCCGCCGGGTGCGCGGGCCGACGACGGCGGTGGACGCGCCGAGCAGCACGCCCCCGCTCGCGCCGAGCAGGGTCGCGGCCAGGGCGAACAGCAGGGAGGGCCGGGTGGCGGTCAGGACCCGGGCGAGCACGTCCCGGCCGAGGTTGTCGGTGCCGAACGGGTGCGCCGCCGACGGACCTCGCAGCACCGCCGAGGGGTCCGGGCGGTCCGCGGCGGCGCCCCACAGGAGCGGGGCGGCCAGCGCGAGCACGACCAGTGAGACCACCATGGCGGCCGCGACCCAGGCCATGGGGGAGCGGGGGTACCGGGTGGGAACGGGCATCGGATCCTCAGCTCTCCCGGATCGCCGAGCGGGGGTCGAGCAGCGCCAGCAGCACGTCGACCAGGAGGCCGGCGAGCAGCACGGTGGTGCCCAGGACCAGCACCATCGCCTGGATCACCGGGTAGTCCTGGGTGACCACGGACTGCGCCATCGCCGAACCGATGCCGGGCCAGGCGAACACCTTCTCGACCAGCACGGTACCGGCGATCATGGCGGGCAGCAGGCTCCCGGCGACGGTGAGCGCGGCGGTCGCCATGTTCGGAGCCGCGTGCCGCAGGTAGCGGCGGGCGGGGGACAGGCGCTTCCCCCGGGCGGTGCGAAGGTAGTCCTCGGACAGTACCTTCAGCGCCTCCACCCGGACGATCCGCACCAGCACGGCCGTGGGCGCGAGGGAGAGCGCGAGGACCGGCAGGACGAAGGACTCGACGCCCGCCGCGCCGGCCACCGGGAGCAGCTGGAGGCCGACGGCCAGCAGCGCGGTCAGCCCGGCGGCCAGGACGAAGTCCGGCACCCCGGCCAGGCCGGCGGTCACGGCCGTGAACGCCAGCTCGCTGCGCGGGTGCCGGCCGTCCTGCGTGCGGACGGCGGCGAGCAGTCCGCAGGGCAGGGCGACGGCGAGGGTGACCACGAAGGCCAGGCCGGCGATCTCCAGGGTGGCCGGCAGCCGGGTGCGGACCAGCTCCGCGACCGGTGTCCCGGTGACCAGCGAGGTCCCGAGGTCGCCGTGCACCAGGCCGTCCAGGTAGTGCCCGTACTGGGACAGGAAGGGGGCGTCGAGGCCGAGTTGGTGTCTGCGGGCGGCCACCAGGGCGGGCGCGGCGTCGACGCCGAGGGCGGCGCGGACCGGATCACCCGGCACCAGGCGGATCATCGCGAACGACGCGGTGAGCACCACCCCGAGGGACAGGAGCAGCCGGGCGGTGCGGCGGCCGAGGAACACCGTCCAGGGGTGCCGCAGCAGCTGGGGTACGGACATGATGGGCCTCGGTCACTGGTGGAGGCGGATGCTGGTGGGGACGAGCTGGCCGCCGAAGGTCGTGGCGAAGGTGGTGCGGTGGCCGTACACGGTGCTCCGGCCGTCGGCGATCGGCAGGGCGTCGGCCGAGCGCAGGAGTGCGGCGGAGGCCCGGTTCCAGGTGCCGCAGCCCGCTGTGTCGGCCTCCTGGAGGGCCTGGGCGACCAGGGCGTCGTACTCGGGGTTGGTGACTCCGGCGAAGTTGAGGCCCTGGGCGGGGGTCGGCCCGGAGAAGAACGGGATGAAGCCGACCGGCAGGGCGAAGCCCGGGGTGCTGCCGACCACGATGTCGAAGTCGCCGGTCTGGTACATCGCGTTGACGAGGGCCGGCAGGCCCTCGGTGACCTGGGTGACGTCCGCGCCGAGCGCCGTCCAGGCGCGGGCCATCAGCTCGGCGACGGACGGCAGGGTCGGGCCGATGTCCGGGCTGGTGATCAGGCGCAGCCGGAGCGGGTGGCCGTCCTTGCTGAGCGGGCCGTCGCCGACGCGGGTCCAGCCGGCGGCGCGCAGGGCCTCGACGGCGTCCTGCGCCGGCAGGTTGGCGGCGGCCAGGTCGGCGTGGCAGACGGCGCCTTGGGCGCCGAAGTCGGTGGCGGGCCGGCCGGTGCCGCCGACGGCGACGTTGGCGAGCCCTTGGCGGTCGAGCGCGGAGACCAGGGCGCGGCGCAGCGCCGGATCGGCCAGTGGGCGGCCGGGGCGCTGGTTGAAGAAGGTCAGCCCGACCACGGTCGCCACGTCGGCGGCGGCCAGGCCGTGGCCGGTGAGCCGGGCGCGGTCGGGGCCGTTCACGCTCGCGATGTCGATGCCCCCGGTGAGCAGCAGGTTCGCGGCGGTGGAGGCCTGGGGTACCACCGAGAGGACGATCCGGGCCGGCAGGCCGGGCTGGGCGGTGTCCGCCCCGGCCGGGCCCCAGTGGTAGCCCGCGCGGACGGTGAACTCGTAGGGTCCGCCGGGGGTGTAACGGGTGAGCACGTAGGGGCCGGTGCCCTGGGTGGTGCGGTCCAGTGACTGGGGCCGGTCGAGGCCGGCGGGGCAGACGATCGGCAGGAGGCCGAGGGTGCGGGTGAGGAACGGGAAGGGGGCGGCGGTGGTGGCCGACACCGTGCCGGCCCGGTCGTCGGCGCTCGCGGTGAACGGGACGTTCGGTAGGACGGTCTGGGCGCCGGCCAGCTGGTTGGCAGGGTCACCCGCGTAGGTCAGTGCCCGGGCCACCGCGGAGGCGGTGATGGGGGTGCCGTCGGAGCAGGTGATCCCCGGGCGGAGGGTGAAGGTGGCCGTGGTCGTGGTGGCCTGCCAGGACGAGGCCAGGCCGGAGACCACCGCGCCGTCGGGGGCGACATTGACCAGCGAGTCGTAGGCGTAACGGGCCTGGGAGGCTCCGAAGGCCGAGTACGGGTTGAAGCTCGGCGTCTCGCTGGGCCCGGCGATCCGGACGGTCCCGTGGTCGACGAAGGGTGTGGTCGTCGAGGAGCGGGCGGTGCCCCCGCAGCCGGTCAGGGTGACGGCCGTGGCGGTGACGGCGGCCGCCAGGGGGGCCGACAGGGTACGACGCGACATGGCGCCATGGTTTCATCGGGGTCGGCTGATGACGAGTCAACTGATACGTATGACAAGTATGTTCGAATAAGTGGAGTCGCCTCCCGCCTTGGCCGGGAGGCGCGAGCGCGTCAGGGCGGGCCTGATGCGATTCACCCTTTCGGGGGGTGCCCCCGCCCGGGTGCCGTGAACCGGGTGACCGGGCGGCCCCACGTCGTCACTATGAACCGCATGAGGACGAACGAACCGGGCCGGGAGATCGGCCGTCTGGCGGACCGCTACTGGGAGTTCCTGCTGGAGCGCGACCCGCTGCTGAGAGTGCGCCAAGGCCTCCCGGTCGAGACGCTGCCGGGGGCGTCGCTCGCCGAGGCCGAGGAGCGGGCGGCGTTCGCGGAGGGTGTACTGGGGCAGGTCCGGGCCCTCGGCGGTGCGGAGCTGTCCGCCGCGGACGCCGACACCGCCGCGTTCCTCGCCGGGCTGGCCGAGCAGGAGCTGCGGAACCGGCGCTGCTACTGGCTCACGCCTGTGGCCACGCCGTACCGGCTGTTCCCGCTGTCGCAGTACGTGGACGCGGTGCTGCGCCCCTTCGGCTTCACCGAACCACCGGATGTCGAGAGGTACTTGACGCTGCTGCGCGAGCTGGCCCGGGCGGTCGGGTCGATCGCCGACAAGGCGGCGGAGCAGGCCGCCCGCGGCTTCCGGATCCCTGCCCCGGCCCTCGCCGGCGCGCGCGCCACCGCCGCCGGTCTGCGGGCGTCGGTGGCCCGGCGGGTGGAGCCGGCGGACGACCGGCTCGACGGACTCGGTCGGGGCGGCCAAGGTCAACTCCGCGACGGCGTGGAGCGGTTGGTGGCGGACGAGCTGGAGCCGGCCTTCGACCGACTGCTCGCCGTGCTCGACGATCCGGCCTATCTGTGTGCGGCGCCGCAGACCGTCGGCTGGGCGCAGTACGAGGGCGGGGAGGAGGCGTACCGGGAGTTCGTCCGGGTCCACACCGGGAGTGACGCGTCACCGGAACGGCTCCACCGGCTCGGCCGCGAGCAGTGCCTCGAACTGGCCGAGCGGATGCGGGAGTTCCGGACCGTCCTGGGATTCTCGGGCGCCGAGAGCGAGTTCCACGACCGGCTGCGGACCGAGCCCCGGCTGTACGCCCGGACGCCCGAGGAGGTCGAGGCCCGCTACCGCGGCCACCTCGACCGGCTCGCGCCACGGCTGCCGCAGTGGTTCGCCGTGCTGCCGGCGGCGCCGTACGGGCTGGCGCGGCTGGACCCGGCGCTGGAGGCGGGGATGACCTTCGGGTACTACGAGCTGCCGACCCCGGCCAGCCGGGTCGGGCGCTATCGCTACAACGGCTCGGACCTGGACCGGCGCTCGCTCCTGGGCTCGGCGTCCCTGATCTACCACGAGCTGGCGCCGGGGCACCATTTCCACCTCGCCCGACAGGCGGAGAACCGGGAGCTTCCGCAACTGCGCCGCGAGGTGGCCGAGTTCGGTGCGTTCAACGAGGGCTGGGCCGAGTACGCGGCCGGCCTCGGCTGGGAGGCGGGCCTCTACGACGACCCGTGGGACGCCTATGGGCGCCTCGCCCAGGAGCGGTTCACCGCGCAGCGGCTCGTGGTGGACACCGGGCTGAACCTCGGGACGATGAGCCTCGCGCAGGCCCGGGACTTCATGCGCGCGAACACCACCGAGGCGGACGGCCAGATCGCCTCGGACCTGCTGCGCTACGCGACCGACCTGCCGGGGCAGGCGCTCTCCTATCGTGCGGGCTTCCTGGAGCTCGGCCGGTTGCGGGCCCGGGCGGAGGCCGACCTGGGCGCCGGGTTCGAGGTGCGGGCCTTCCACGAGGCGGTGCTGGGCGGCGGTGCGCTGCCGTTCCCCGCCCTGGGGCGGCGGGTGGTGCGTGAACTGGGCATTCAGCATTGATCGGCAAATAGGACAAGCTTTTCCCGTGGTGAGTGCACGTATGGCAATCCGCAGCGGCCGAGAATTTTGATGGCACTCGCATGGGTGAAACCCGCCGGGACTGTTTGGCCTCGATGCGCATGACTGGTCTACGGTGGCGGAGGAGCGGGCGGCGTAACCCCATCGACGAGGAATTCGACCCAGCAGGGAATCCGGCAAGGGAGTCGAGAATTCCGGAAACGGGTGCTTCCGTCCGCTCGGCTGTGCGTACTCCGGATTTCGCAGTACCCGGGGCCCTGTCATCCGTCTGCGTAGAGAGGTTGGAGCATCATGCCGCCCGTAGTCCCGCCGTTCCTGGTCGGTCTCATCGTCGCGCCACTGGCCAAGCGTCTCCTGAAGCCGCTGGTGCGAGGCGTCGTCAAGACGTCCGTCGGTATTGCCATGGAGGTGAAGAAGGCGGCCCATGAGGCCGGGGAGAACATCCACGACCTCGCGGCCGAGGTGGCCGCCGACATGGTGGCGGCGCAGGCCGCCTCCGGTGACGGTCGCTGGCCTGCAGAGGCCGCCACCCCGAGCGGCGGGCCCGTCCCGCACGGCGGGAAGGACGAGGCCGCCGAGCGGGCCGAGGTCGAGGCGAGGGCCCCGAAGATCCGCGCGACCGCCGGGGCCGGGGTCGGCCCCGGCAAGGCGCACTGACGCCCTGACTCACGGCTCCGCCCGCCGCTTGGGCGCGTCCTCCGACCGACCCTCGGAAGGCGTGTCCACGCGGCGGGTCCGTTGCGGGCCTTTCGGCCGCACCACTCCCTCCTCCAGACTTTCCACTCCGTCGCAGTAATCCGCCGTGCGCAGGAATTCCGCCGCGCCCACTGACGGACCAATCTGCGACCTCCGCAAACAGGTGATCGTACACATGCCGTCTCTGCTGGGTGCCGCAGCCGGATATCGCACCGTGGATTTGGACGTGAGCCCGCGCTCGGTCATTCCTGGCCGCCAGCGCTGGGACGTCAAGCTGGTACTCGGACGGCCCCGGGCGGCCGCACTCCTCGCCGCGTCCCTGCGTCGCGTCCCCGGGATCACCGAGGCACAGGCCAGTCCGATCACCGGAGGGGTCCTCGTCCGGCACGACACGCGGGTGCGCGCCGCGGACATCGGCCGGATCGTCCGCAGAGCGGTCCTCCTGGTCGCGGAAGGGCCGACCAGGACGGCGCGGCCGGCACCGGCCCAGCCCGCCCCGCGTGCGGACCGCGCCCTCGTCGTGCGCCCCGTCCTCGCCGTCGGCGGCGGGGTGGCGGCCGGCATCGCGCTGATCCGCGGGTCGGCGCTGAGCAGGCAGCTGATGGCCCTCGGCGGAGTCGCGGCCGCGACGGCGACCGTCGTCCGGCAGGCCTGGCGCCGAACGGTCGACGCGACCCGGGACCGCGCCGAGGCCGGGCCCGAAGCAGGAGCCGAACGCCACCCCCTGGTGGAGATCGTCGGACCGCACCGGAGGCGCCTCTACCGCGCCGCCGCGCTCTCGGTCGCCTGCCAGATCTCCGAGATGGCACTCGGCACCTTCCTCGGCTGGACGGCACTGGTGCTCATCAAGGGTGAGGCCGCACCGCTGGTCAGCCTCGGGCTGACCACCGCGTCCGCCCAACTCTGGGGTCTGGCCGGGCTGGTTGGCGTCGCCTGCGCCGCCGTGGCGGGCCTGTCGTACACCTCGAACCTCCAGTGGCGCCGACTCGGCCAGGACGTCGAGCACGACTGGCGCGGCCGCACCTACGCGCACGTGCAGCACCTCGAACTGCGGCACCTGGAGGGCGAGCGGACCTCCCGGGTGGCCGGCGCGCTCACCGACGACGTCGGTCAGCTGGGCACCTTCTTCGCCACCTCCGCCAGCGACGTGCTGCAGCTGGGCACCAGCCTGGCCATCCTGGTGCCGGTGTTCCTGCTGCTGGCACCGCAGATCGCCTGGATCGCCTTCCTGCCCATCCCGGTCATCGCCTGGCTGTCGCTGCACTACCAGGAGAAGGTCGCGGCCGACTACGCCGTCACCGGCGAACGCCGGGCCAGGCTGCACAGCCAGCTGATCAACACGCTGGAGGCGGGCGCCACCGTCAAGAGCTTCTGCACCGAGGACTACGAGGCCGACCGCATCGACGAGTTGAGCCAGGCGGCTCAGGAGAGCAACCGGCAGACCGACCGGAGCACGATCCGCCACGCCGAGACCGTCCGGGCCTGTACGACCGCCTCGATGGCCGGCACCCTGTTGATCGGCGGCCGCGCGGTGCTCAACGGCAGTCTCCGGTTCGAGGTGTTCAGCCCGCTCATCGGGCTGCCCCAGATGGTGCTGCTGCGGATGAACCGCCTCGGCGGCATCGTCGACCAGTACCAGCGCACGCTGGCCGCCTACGACCGGGTCCAGCGGCTGCGCGCCCTGCCCGTGGAGGCCGAGGGCACCGGCGAACCGCTGGACGCCGGGAAGGTGCAGGGCGAGATCGTCCTCGACGAGGTGACCTTCTCCTACCCCGGTCGGCCGCCGGCGCTGGAGGGCCTCTCGCTGACCATCCCCGCCGGGCGGACCACCGCACTCGTCGGCGCCACCGGCTCCGGCAAGACGACGATCGCCAAGTTGCTGATGCGCTTCCAGGACGCGGAGTTCGGCGCGGTGCTGCTCGACGGGCGGGACGTGCGCGACCTGCCGCGCCGGGACCTGCGAGGCGCGATCGGCTTCGTCGCCCAGGACCCGTTCCTCTTCGACGGCAGCATCGCCGACAACATCCGGTACGGCAGCTTCGCGGCCTCGGACCAGGCCGTGGTCGAGGCGGCCACGATGGCCGAGGCGCACACCTTCATCGCGACCCTGCCGGACGGCTACGACACGCTGATCGGCGAGCGCGGCGCCGCGCTCTCGGGCGGGCAGCGACAGCGGATCGCCCTGGCGCGGGCGATCCTCAAGAACGCGCCGGTCGTCATCCTCGACGAGGCCACCTCCGCCGTGGACAACGAGACCGAGGCCGCCATCCAGCGCACCCTGCGCGGCTTCGCCGCCGACCGGACGATGGTCATCATCGCCCACCGGCTCTCCACGGTCCGCCACGCCGACCGGATCTACGTCATGGACAAGGGCGGCGTCGTCGCCGAACAGGGAACCCACGACGAACTCCTCGCCCAGCACGGACTCTACGCATCCCTCTGGCAGCTCCAGGCCGGCGAACTCGCCGCCTGACCGCAGCAGTTAGCCGCGCCCGCCCGCCGACGACGTGACGCCACCGTGGTCGGCGCGGCCCGGCGCGCCCTGCGACCAAAGCCTGCCCACACTCCTGAGAGGTACCCCCATGTCCCGTCGCGAAGGCGACATCCTTCCCCTGACAGCGGCCCAGCGCGAGATCTGGCTCGCCGAGCAGCGCTCCCGGACCGCCATCCCGGGCTACCGCGTCGGCGAGTGCCTGGAGATCCACGGGCCGGTGGACCCGGAGCTGTTCGAGACCGCGCTGCGCCGGGCGGTCGACGAGGTCGACGCCCTGCACGTGAGCTTCGTCGACGACGGCGAGGGCCCGCGCCAGGTCCTCCGTGACACATGGGACTGGGCGCCCGCGCACCTCGACCTCAGCGCGGAGCCGGACCCCCGGGCGGCGGCCATGGCCTGGATGGAGCGGGACCTGACGCGCCCGCTGGACCTCGCCCGTGATCCGCTGTTCGGCCACGCCCTGATCCGGCTGTCGGCGACGGAATTCCTCTGGTACCTGAACTACCACCACGTGGTGCTGGACGCGATCAGCAGCTCCATGGTCCGGCAGCGGGTCGGCGAGGTGTACTCGGCGCTGGCCGAGGGCGGCGCCGTGCCGCCCTGCCCGTTCGGCTCGCTACGGGACCTGGTCGACAGCGACGCCGCCTACCGTTCGTCCGCCGACTTCACCGCCGACCGCACCTACTGGACCGAGCGCTTCGCCGACCTGCCCGCCCCGACACGGCTCACCGACACCGCCGCGACCGACCCGCACCGCGCCCTGCGCCTGGCCGAGGAACTGGAGCTGCGGCGCCCCGAGGCACTGCGCGCGGCGGCCGGCCGGGCCGGCGTCCGGTGGTCCCGGATGCTGATCGCCGCGACGGCGCTCTACGCCCACCGGCTGAGCGGCACCCAGGACGTGGTGCTCGCCATGCCCGTCACCGCCCGCCGCTCCGCCGACCGCGACCTGATGTCGGTGCCGGGCACGCTGTCCAACGTGGTGCCGCTGCGGCTGACCGTGCGGCCGGACATGCCATGGCACGAGCTCGTCGCCCAGGTCGCGCGGGAGGTCGACGCGGCCGTCACCCACGAGCGCTACCGCAGCGAGGACCTGCTGCGGGACCTCGGCGCGCCCGGCAGCATCGGGACGGCGTTCCCACTGATCGTCAACATCATGGCCTTCAACTCCAGGCCGAGCTTCGCCGGGCACCCGGCCTCCGTGCACCACTTCGTGTCGGGGTCGACCACCGACCTCGCGGTCTGGGTGTTCGACTACCGGGACGGCAACCCGCCGCTGCTCAGGCTCCACGGCTCCCCGGAGGCCTACGGCGACGACGACCTCGCCGCCCACCAGCAGCGTCTGCTCGCCCTGCTCGACGCCGTCGCGGACTGCGACCCGGACGAGGCGGTGGGCCGGATCGACCTGCTCACGGCCGAGGACCACCGCGAGTCGGCTGCCCTCGGCTCCGGGCCGGTGGCGGAGGTCCCGGCCGAGAGCCTGCCGGAGCTGTTCCGGGAGCACGTGCGGACGACTCCGGACCTGGTCGCGCTGGTCTGCGGGGACGTCTCGCTGACGTACGCGGAGCTGGACGCGCGGGCGAACCGGCTGGCGCACGCCCTGATCGAGCGGGGAGCCGGGCCGGAGCGGCTGGTGGCGGTGGCGCTGCCGCGCTCGGCCGAACTGGTGGTGGCGATCCTCGCGGTGCTGAAGACCGGGGCGGCGTACGTCCCGATCGACCCCGAGTACCCGGCCGCCCGGATCGGCTACCTGCTCGACGACGCCCGGCCGGCGCTGCTGGTGACCGACACCCGCAGCGGGCAGCGGCTGCCCGAGGCCGGGTCCGTCGACCGGCTGGTGCTGGACGACCCGCGGACAGCCGCCCTGGTCGCGGACTGCCCGGCGGCCGACCCGCTGGTGGCCGTCGACCCGCGCCACCCGGCGTACGTGATCTACACCTCCGGTTCCACCGGACGGCCCAAGGGCGTGCTGCCGACCCACGGCGGCCTGCTCAACCTGCTCACCGACCATCGGCTGGCGTGGTTCGCGCCGCTGCTGAAGGAGGGGCGGCGGCTGCGGGTGGCCCTGACCACCTCGGTGTCCTTCGACGCCTCCTGGAACCAGTTGCTCGCCCTGTTCGCGGGCCACGAGCTGCACGTCCTGGACCACGCGACCTGGACCGACCCGGAGGCCTTCGTCCGCTACGCCGCGCGCTGCGGGCTGGACTTCGTCGAGGCCACCCCCTCCTACCTCCACGTACTCGTCGCCCACGGGTTGTTGAGCGATCCGCAGCGCCGCCCGGCGCTCGTCGCGGCGGGTGGCGAGGCCGTCCCCGAGCGGCTGTGGGAGCAGCTGCGGGCGGCCGAGGGGGTGGACTGCCTCAATTTCTACGGACCGTCCGAGTGCGCCGTCAACTCGGTGGTCGCGCCCGTCGGGTCGAGCCCGTGCCCGGTCATCGGCCGGCCCGTCACCAACGTCCGGCTGTACGTGCTCGACGGCGCCCTGCGGCCGCTGCCGAGCGGCGTGCCCGGTGAGCTGTACATCGCCGGTGCGGGCCTGTCGCGCGGCTACCTGAACCGGCCCGGCCTGACCGCCGGGCGGTTCACGGCGGACCCGTTCGGGCCGAGCGGTTCGCGGATGTACCGCACCGGCGACCTGGTGCGGTGGGACTCGGACGGCAATCTGGAGTTCCTCGGCCGCACCGACGACCAGGTCAAGATCCGTGGCTTCCGGGTGGAGCTCGGCGAGATCGAGGCCGTCCTCGCCGAACAGCCGGAGGTGGCGCGGGCCGCCGTGGTGGTGCGCACCGAGGAGGAACCCCGGCTGGTCGCCTACGCCGTCCCCGCGGCCGGGCAGGCCGTCCGGCCGGAGGCGCTGCGGGCCCGGCTGCGGGAGCGGCTGCCGGAGTACATGGTGCCGTCGGCGTTCGTGGTGCTGGACGCGCTGCCGCTGACCCCGAACGGCAAGCTCGACCGGCGGGCCCTGCCGGCCCCCGAGCGGCAGCCCGCCGCGCCGGGCCGCGCCCCGCGCACCGCGACCGAGCACCAGCTCGTCGGACTCTTCAGCGAGGTCCTCGGGGCCTCCGAGCCCGGGCTGGACGACAGCTTCTTCGACCTCGGCGGGCACTCGCTGCTGGCCACCCGGCTGGTCGCCCGAGCACGGTCGGTGCTGGGCGTGGAGCTGCGGCTGAGCGACCTGTTCGACGCGCCGACGGTGGCGGAACTGGCGGCGGCGGTGGACGTCGCGGGCCGGGCACGCCCTGCGCTGGAGCGACACGAGCGGCCCGAGGCCGTCCCGCTGTCCTTCGCCCAGCGCCGGCTGTGGTTCCTGCACCGCATGGAGGGCCCGAGTGCCACGTACAACATCCCGCTGACGCTGCGGCTGACCGGAAAGCTGGACCAGCGGGCTCTGGAAGCCGCCCTGGCGGACGTGGTCGAGCGGCACGAGAGCCTGCGCACCGCCTTCCCGGTGGTCGACGGCGTGCCGTACCAGCGGGTGCTGGACCTCGACGAGGCACGGCCGCGGTTGCGGGTGACCGAGATCGGCGAGCGCGACCTGCCCGACCGGCTGGCGGAGGCGGCCCGGTACGGCTTCGACCTCTCGGCAGAGCCGCCACTGCACGCCGAACTGTTCCAGTCGGCACCCGAGGAGCACGTCCTGCTGCTCGTGGTGCACCACATCGCCGGTGACGGCTGGTCGATGGGGCCGCTCTCGCGTGACCTGGCGGCGGCCTACGCGGCCCGCTCCGAGGGGGCGAAGCCGGAGTGGGCGCCGCTGCCGGTCCAGTACGCCGACTACAGCCTCTGGCAGCGGGAGCTGCTCGGCGACGGCTCGGACCCGGACAGCCTGCTGAACGGCCAACTCGCCTACTGGCGGGAGCAGCTGGCGGATCTGCCCGAGCAGGTCGAGCTGCCGTTCGACCGGCCCCGGCCGGCGGTGATGTCCTACCGGGGCGCCCAACTGCCGGTGCGGATCGACGCCGAGCTGCACCAGGGCCTGCGCGCGCTCGCCCGGGACGGCGGGGCCAGCCTCTTCATGGTGCTCCAGGCCGGACTGGCCGCCCTGCTCGGCAAGCTCGGCGCGGGCACCGACGTCCCGATCGGCACCCCGATCGCCGGGCGCACCGACGAGGCCGTGGACGACCTGGTCGGGTTCTTCGTCAACACCCTGGTGCTGCGCACCGACCTGTCCGGCGACCCGACGTTCGGCGAACTGCTGGGCCGGGTGCGCGGTGACGCGCTGGCCGCGTACGCGCACCAGGACGTGCCGTTCGAGCACCTGGTGGAGGCGCTGAACCCGACCCGCACGCTCGCGCACCACCCGCTGTTCCAGACCATGCTTGCCCTGCAGAACGCGCCGCTCGGCACCTTCGACCTGCCGCGGCTGCGGGTGACGACCGACCTGGTCCCCACCGGGACGGCCAAGTGCGACCTGACCTTCATCCTGGCCGAACAGCCCGGCGCGGACGGGCTGTCGGGCCTGGTGGAGTACAGCACCGACCTGTTCGACGAGGCCACCGTGGCCGGGATCGTCGAGCGCTGGCTGCGGCTGCTGCGGGCCGTGGTCGCCGACCCCGGCCGGCGGATCGGCCTGGTCGACGTGCTGTCCGCCGAGGAGCTGCGGGCGCTGCTGCCGGCCGGCGCCGAACGGAGCGAGGAGCTGCCGGAGAGCGGCCCGACGGCGCTCTTCGAGCGGCAGGTACGGCTCGCCCCGGCCGCAGTCGCCCTCACGGACGGCGAAGTCGCCCTCACGTACGGCGAGTTGAACGCCCGGGCCAACCGGCTCGCGCACGCGCTGATCGACCGCGGTGTGGGGCCGGAGCAGCTGGTGGCGCTGGCCCTGCCGCGCTCGGCGGAGCTGGTCGTGGCGGTGCTCGCGGTGCTCAAGGCGGGCGCCGCGTACGTACCGGTGGACCCGCGGTACCCGGCCGCCCGGATCGCCTACCTGCTCCAGGACACCCGGCCCTCGCTGCTCCTCACCACGAGCGGGACCGGTGACCTGCCGGGCGCCGACTCGGTCGAGCACCTGCTGCTGGACACCCTCGACCTGGACGGGCAGCCGGACTCCGACCCGGGAATCCCGGTCGACCCCGGCCACCCGGCCTACGTCATCCACACCTCCGGCTCCACCGGCGACCCCAAGGGCGTCGTCGTCCCGCACCGGAACGTGGTGCGGCTGTTCGACACCACCCGGGAGCTGTTCGGCTTCTCCGCCGAGGACGTCTGGACGCTCTTCCACTCCTACGCCTTCGACTTCTCGGTGTGGGAGCTGTGGGGCCCGCTGCTGCACGGCGGTCGGCTGGTGGTCGTGGACCACGAGACCAGCCGCTCGCCCGGCCGGTTCCTGGAGCTCCTCGCCCGCGAGCGGGTGACCGTGCTCAACCAGACGCCGTCCGCCTTCTACCAACTGATGCAGGCGGACGCCGAGGCGCCGGAGACCGGCCGTGAACTCGCGCTGCGCACAGTGGTGTTCGGCGGCGAGGCGCTGGAGATCGCCCGGCTCGCCGACTGGTACGAGCGGCACCCGGAGGACGCGCCGCGACTGGTCAACATGTACGGCATCACCGAGACCACGGTGCACGTCACGTACGCGGCGCTCGACGGCTCCGGCACCGCGGCCGGGCAGATCGGCACGGCCCTCCCGGACCTGCGCACGTACGTCCTCGACGACCACCTGCGCCCGGTGGCCCCGGGCGTCGCGGGCGAACTGTACGTGGCCGGCCCCGGCCTGGCACGCGGCTACCTGAACCGGCCCGGCCTGACCGCCGGGCGCTTCCCCGCCGACCCGTTCGGGCCGCCCGGCTCCCGGATGTACCGCAGCGGCGACGTGGTGCGCCGCGCGGCGGACGGCAGTCTGCGCTACGTCGGCCGGGCCGACCAGCAGGTGAAGGTCCGTGGCTTCCGGATCGAACTCGGTGAGATCGAGGCGGCGCTCGCCGCGCACCCCGGCGTCACGCAGGTCGCCGTGCTGGCCCGGCAGGACCGCGCCGACGACACCCGGCTGGTCGCCTACCTGGTCCCGGCCGCCGCCGCGCCGAGCCCGGCCGACCTGCGCGGACACCTGGCCGAACGGCTGCCGGAGTACATGGTGCCGTCGGCGTTCGTCCTGCTGGACGCGCTGCCGCTGACCGCCAACGGCAAGCTGGACCACCGGGCCCTGCCCGCCTTCGACCTCACCCCCGCCGCCACCACCGGCCGCGCGCCGCGCACCCCGCAGGAGCAGATCCTCTGCGAACTGTTCGCCGAGATCCTCGGGGTGGCCTCGGTGGGCGTCGAGGACGGTTTCTTCGACCTGGGCGGGCACTCCCTGCTGGCCACCCGCCTGGCCGCCCGGATCCGCGCGACGCTCGGCGTGGAGATGGCGCTGCGCACCCTGTTCGAGGCGCCGACCCCGGCCGGCCTGGCCGCCGCCCTGGTGGCGGCCGGACCGGCGCAGGCGGCGCTGGCGCCGTACCGGCGGCCGGAGCGGATGCCGCTGTCCTTCGCGCAGCGGCGGTTGTGGTTCCTGCACCAGCTGGAGGGTGCCAGCGCGAACTACAACATCCCGCTGGCCTGGCGGCTGTCCGGTCCGCTCGACCGGGAGGCGCTGCACGCCGCCCTGGCGGACGTGGTGGCCCGGCACGAGGCGCTGCGGACGGTGTTCCCCGTCGTGGACGGTGTGCCGTTCCAGCAGGTGCTGGACGTCGCGGCGGCCCGCCCCGGGCTGGCCGTGCGCCGGACCGCCGAGGCCGAGCTGACCGCCGCCCTGGCGGCGGCGCAGGCCCACCGGTTCGACCTGGAGACCGAACTGCCGCTGCACGCCGAGCTGTTCGAGCTGGCGGCGGAGGAGCACGTGCTGCTGGTGGTGCTCCACCACATCGCCGGCGACGGCTGGTCGCTCGGCCCGCTGGCCGCCGACCTCACCGAGGCCTACGCGGCCCGCTGTCGGGGCGAGGAGCCGCGGCGGGAGCCGCTGGCCGTGCAGTACGCCGACTACACCCTGTGGCAGCACGAGCTGCTCGGCGACGCCACCGACGACGACAGTCCCTTCGCCCGCCAGGCGGCCTACTGGAAGCGGCAGTTGGCCGATCTGCCGGAGCAGATCCAGCTGCCCGTCGACCGGCCCCGCCCGGCGGTCGCCTCCCACCGGGGCGGACACCTGAGGGCCGAGCTGGACGCGGAGCTGCACCGCGGGCTGCGCGAGCTCGCCCGCACCAGCGGCACCAGTCTGTTCATGGTGCTCCAGGCAGGGCTTGCGGCGCTGCTGAGCAGGCTGGGCGCGGGGGACGACATCCCGGTCGGCAGCCTCACCGCCGGGCGCACCGACGAGGCCGTGGACGACCTGGTCGGGTTCTTCGTCAACACCCTGGTGCTGCGTACCGACACCTCGGGCGACCCGACCTTCGCCGAGCTGC
>NZ_JBHVVI010000125.1:0-25846 GCF_042883685.1 Kitasatospora sp. NPDC058190 | reverse complement strand
GGGGGGGGGGGGGGGGGGGGCCCGCCGTGCGCGGGGCGCTACTTCTTGTTGCGGCCGATCTCCCAGAAGCGGAAGACGCCGGTGGTGTCGGTGGTCGACTCGACGCCGGTGACGTACGGCTTGGCCGCGAAGAAGGCCTTGGTCTGGAACATCGGGATCAGCGGCACGTTCTCCGCGACAATGCCCTGGACCTGGTTGTAGATCCCGTTCACGGCGCCGCGGTCGGCCTGCTTGAGACCTTCCGGCAGCAGCTTCTGAGTGACCCGCTCGTCCACCCACCCGGTGTGGTAGACGCTGTCCTCGGTGACCAGCGGCCCGATGTAGTTGTCAGGGTCCGGGTAGTCCGCGGTCCATCCGACCAGGTACGCCTGGTACTTGCCCTCGCTCCGGCCCTTCTGGTAGGCGGTCGAGTCGTTCTCCACCTGGGCGGTGACCTGGAACAGGCCGCCGGTCTCCAACTGGCGCTTCAGCGTGTCGATCTCGCTGGTGCCGGTGCGCGAGCGCCCCGAGGCGAGATTGAGCTTGACCGGCACGGGGACCTTGGCGGCTGCGAGGATCGCCTTGGCCTTGGCGACGTCGGGGTCGCCGTACTTGTCGGAGAAGACGGTGTTGTGGCCGGTGATGCCGGTCGGGACCATCGAGTACAGCGGCTGGACGGTGTGCGCGAAGACGTCGCGGGCGAGGGCCTTCCGGTCGACCAGCTGCGCCACGGCCTGACGGACGGCCAGGTTCCCGGTGGTGGCGTCCTTGGTGTTGAAGGCGATCGAGTTGGTGTCGGCACTCTCGCCCTGGACGACGGTCAGGTCGCCCTTGCCGTTCTGCTGGTCGTCGAGGATCCGGGCGGCGGTGTTCGGCTCCAGGCTGTTGTCGGTGAGGTCGACGCCGCCCTTGTCCAACTCGTCCTTCAGCGCGGTGGGGTTGTCGAAGTACCGCACGGTGAACTTGTCGTTCTGCAGCTTGGCGTCGCCGGCGTACTTGCCGTTGGGAGTCAGCACGACCTTGGCGAGGACCTTGGCGCTACCGCCCTCGGGAGTCATGGTCTCGACCGAGTCGAGCTTGTACGGGCCGGAGCCGACGACCTTGTCGTTGTCGAGCAGCTTGTCGGCCGGGTAGACCTCGTGGTCGACGATGGCGCCGGCCGGGGTGGCCAGCTTGGCCGGCAGGGTCGCGTCGGGTGCGGAGAGGTGGAAGACCACCTCGTTGTCGCCCTTCGCCTCGACCGACTTGATCGTGTCCAGCAGGCCGCTCGGACCGTTCGGGTCCTTGATCTTCTTGGTCCGCTGGATCGAGAACACGACGTCGGCGGCGGTGAGGGCGTGGCCGTTGGCGAACTTCTGATCGGGGCGGAGCACGCAGTGGTACTGGGTGGTGTCCCCGCTGACGAACTCGCAGGACTGGGCGGCGTCCGGGGTCGGGGAGCTGGCGGCGGGAGGGAAGGCGAGCAGCGACTGGAAGGTGTTGGAGAGCACCAGCCACGAGCCGGTGTCGTAGGCGCCGGCCGGGTCCAGGACGCTGGTGAGGCCGCGGGTGCCCATGGTGATCGACTTGCCGCTGTCCCCCTTCACGGCGTCGGTGACCGATCCGCAACCGGCCACCGTCACGGCGACCAGACCGGCGCAGCCGAGTGCTGCCAGGCGTTCAGCTGAAGTCTTCACGGGAGCGTCCTTCTGGGTGTCGCGAACCCGAGTAGCGTGCCATATCGAACACGCACGACCGATACCCGTGCAGATGACGTTTGGGACACGGTGGTTCGGGGCATCACGGCGCGCCCGACAAGTTGTCAGCCAATGCCCGTTTTCTCCCCGGGCACCCCCGGGTGACAGCCCCTCCAGGGCGCCTACCCGCGAGTAGCCCCGGAGCGCAATGAGATGACAATCACACTCAAGTGACGCTCAGTTGAGCCCGCCCGCGCCCGTCACACCCGCGAGGCGACCAGCGAGCGCAGCAGTTCGAGGTCGACCTGCTCCAGCGAGGGCAGCACCAGCCGCCCGGGGACCGCCTCGATCGGCGCCACCGAGGGCACCGCGATCACCGGGCAGCCAGCCGCCTCGCCCGCGCGCACTCCCGTCGGGGTGTCCTCGATCACCACGCAGCGGGCCGGCTCCGCGCCCAGCCGCCGGGCCGCCTCCAGGTACGGGTCCGGGAACGGCTTGGTGCGCGGCACCTCGTCCCCGCCGATGGTGAAGGCGAAGCGCTCGGCGCCCAGCGAGCGCAGCACGATGTCGATCACGTGCCGGTGCGAGGCGGACACCAGGGCGGCCGGGACGCCGTGCGCGGCGAGGGTGTTGAGCAGCCGCTCGGCCCCCGGCATGAGGGGCACGCCGCCGGCCAGCAGGTCGACGAAGCGCTGGTTGACCAGCACGCCCAGGTCGGTCGGGGCGATGTCCACTCCGGTCCGGGCGACCAGGTAGTCCATGACCCGGGTCATCGGGCCGCCGACCACGTGGGCCCGGTCCCGCTCGTCCAGCTGGTGGCCCAGCTCGGCGAAGAGCGTGACCTCGGCCTGCCACCAGAAGTCCTCGGTGTCCACCAGCGTGCCGTCCATGTCCAGCAGCACCGCCTGCAGGCCGCGGCCGTCCCCGTGGTCGAGCGCCAGGGCGGCGGTGGAGCTGGTGGTCATGGCGGGTCCTTCCGTCGGTACCCCGCGGAGCGTCCCTGGACGTCCTTCGGGGATGGCACGGGCCGACCCGCTGGTGAGCGGACCGGCCCGTTCAGGATCATCAAGGATACGCCCGGTTCGTCGGAAAAGAGCGAACGGAGAAGGACGTACGGATTACCGCGCGTTGAAGTACTTCGCCTCCGGGTGGTGGATCACGATCGCGTCGGTGGACTGCTCCGGGTGCAGCTGGAACTCCTCGGAGAGCACCACGCCGATCCGCTCGGGCTTCAGCAGCTCGGCGATCTTGGCGCGGTCCTCCAGCTCGGGGCAGGCCCCGTAGCCGAGCGAGAAGCGGGCGCCCCGGTACTTGAGCGCGAACATGTCCTTGACGTCCTGCGGGTCCTCGCCGGAGAAGCCCAGCTCGAAGCGGACCCGGGCGTGCCAGAACTCGGCCAGCGCCTCGGCCAGCTGCACCGAGAGGCCGTGCAGCTCCAGGTAGTCGCGGTAGGAGTTCCCGGCGAACAGCTCGTTGGCCGCCTCCGAGATCCGGTTGCCCATGGTGACCACCTGCAGGCCGACCACGTCCCGCACGCCGGACTCCTCCGGGCGGAAGAAGTCCGCCAGGCAGAGCCGGCGCCCGCGGCGCTGGCGCGGGAAGGTGAAGCGGGTGCGCTCGGTGCCGTCCTCGTGGAAGACGATCAGGTCGTCGCCCTTGGAGTTGGCCGGGTAGTAGCCGTAGACCACGGCCGCCTCCAGCCAGCCCTCGGTCTGCAGCCGGTCCAGCCAGGCCCGCAGCCGCGGCCGGCCCTCGGTCTCCACCAGCTCCTCGTACGACGGCCCCTCGCCGGAGCGGGCGGCCTTCAGGCCCCACTGGCCCTTGAACAGCGCGTCCTCGTCCAGCCAGGAGGCGTAGTCGGCGAACGGGATGCCCTTGACGATCCGGTCGCCCCAGAACGGCGGGGTGGGCACGGTGTTGTCGACGGCCACGTCCGAGCGGATCTGGCCGAGGTTGACCTCGGGCTCCGGCTCCTCCACCTCGACCCGGGCGTGCCGGCGCTGCTTGAGCTCCGGCAGGGTCGCGCCGGGCACGCCGCGCTTGACCGCGATCAGCGCGTCCATCAGCCGCAGGCCCTCGAAGGCGTCCCGGGCGTAGCGGACCTCGCCCTCGTAGATCTCGTGCAGGTCCTGCTCGACGTAGGCGCGGGTGAGGGCGGCGCCGCCGAGGATCACCGGGTAGGAGGAGGCCAGCTTGCGCTGGTTCAGCTCCTCCAGGTTCTCCTTCATGATCACGGTGGACTTCACCAGCAGGCCGGACATGCCGATCACGTCCGCGTTGTGCTCCTGCGCGGCGTCCAGGATCGCCGCGACCGGCTGCTTGATGCCCAGGTTGACCACGTTGTAGCCGTTGTTGGACAGGATGATGTCGACCAGGTTCTTGCCGATGTCGTGGACGTCGCCCTTGACGGTGGCCAGCACGATGGTGCCCTTGCCCTCGCTGTCGGACTTCTCCATGTGCGGCTCCAGGTGGGCCACCGCGGTCTTCATCACCTCGGCGGACTGGAGCACGAACGGCAGCTGCATCTGGCCGGAGCCGAAGAGCTCGCCGACCACCTTCATGCCGGCCAGCAGGGTGTCGTTGATGATCTCCAGCGCCGGGCGCCCGGTCAGCGCCTCGTCGAGGTCGGCCTCCAGGCCGTTCCGCTCGCCGTCGATGATCCGGCGCTGCAGCCGGTCCTCCAGCGGGAGCGCGGCCAGCTCCTCGGCCTTGGAGGCCTTGACCGAGGCGGTGGAGACGTTCTCGAACAGCTCCAGCAGGCGCTGCAGCGGGTCGTAGCCGTCCCGGCGGCGGTCGTAGACCAGGTCGAGGGCGGCCTCGCGCTGGTCCTCCGGGATCCGGGAGATCGGCAGGATCTTGGAGGCGTGGACGATCGCCGAGTCCAGGCCGGCCTCCACGCACTCGTGCAGGAAGACCGAGTTGAGCACCACGCGGGCGGCCGGGTTGAGGCCGAAGGAGATGTTGGACAGGCCGAGGGTGGTCTGCACGTTCGGGTGGCGGCGCTTGAGCTCGCGGATCGCCTCGATGGTCTCGATGCCGTCCCGGCGGGACTCCTCCTGACCGGTGGCCAGGGTGAAGGTGAGGCAGTCGACCAGGATCGAGCCCTCGTCGATGCCGTAGTCGGCGGTGAGCTCGGCGATCAGCCGCTCGGCGATCTCCACCTTCTTGTCGGCGGTACGGGCCTGGCCCTGCTCGTCGATGGTCAGCGCGATCAGGCCGGCGCCGTGCTCGCGGGCCAGCGAGGCGATCCTGCCGAAGCGCGAGTCGGGGGCGTTGCCGTCCTCGTAGTTGACCGAGTTGAGCACCGCGCGGCCGCCGAGCGCCTCCAGGCCGGCCCGCAGCACGGGCGGCTCGGTGGAGTCCAGCACGATCGGCAGGGTGGAGGCGGTGGCCAGCCGACCGGCGATCTCCTTCATGTCGGCGACGCCGTCGCGGCCGACGTAGTCCACGCACAGGTCCAGCAGGTGGGAGCCGTCCCGGATCTGGTCGCGGGCGATCTCCACGCAGGCCTGCCAGTCGCCGGCCAGCATCGACTCGCGGAACTTCTTCGAGCCGTTGGCGTTGGTGCGCTCGCCGATCGCCAGGTAGGAGGTGTCCTGGCGGAACGGCACCGCCTGGTAGAGCGAGGCGGCCGAGGGCTCCGGCTGCGGCCGGCGCGGGGCGATCGGCCGGCCCTGGACCCGCTCGACCACCTGGCGCAGGTGCTCGGGGGTGGTGCCGCAGCAGCCGCCGACCAGCGAGAGGCCGTACTCGCGGGTGAACACGTCGTGCGCCTCGGCCAGTTCGGCCGGGGAGAGCGGGTAGTGGGCGCCGTCCTTGCCGAGCACCGGCAGGCCCGCGTTCGGCATGCAGGACAGGCCGATCCTGGCGTTCTTGGCCAGGTAGCGCAGGTGCTCGCTCATCTCGGCCGGGCCGGTGGCGCAGTTCAGGCCGATGTAGTCGACGCCGAGCGGCTCCAGCGCGGTGAGCGCGGCGCCGATCTCGGAGCCGAGCAGCATGGTGCCGGTGGTCTCGACGGTCACCTGGACCAGCACCGGCAGGTCGAGCCCGGCCTCGGCCAGGGCGCGCTTGGAGCCGAGGATCGCGGCCTTGGTCTGCAGCAGGTCCTGGCTGGTCTCCACCAGCAGGGCGTCGGCGCCGCCGGCGATCAGGCCGGCCGCGTTCTGCTGGAAGCCGTCACGCAGCGTCTCGTACGCGGCGTGGCCGAGGGTCGGCAGCTTGGTGCCGGGACCGATCGAGCCGAGCACCCAGCGGGTGCGGCCGTCGGCGGCGTGGGCGTCGGCCACCTCGCGGGCGATCCGGGCACCGGCCTCGGACAGCTCGAAGATGCGGTCGGCGATCTCGTACTCGCCCAGCGCGGCGAAGTTGGCGCCGAAGGTGTTGGTCTCGACGCAGTCCACGCCCACCCCGAAGTAGGCCTCGTGGACGGAGCGGACGATGTCGGGGCGGGTGATGTTCAGGACCTCGTTGCAGCCTTCGAGGTTCTGGAAGTCCTCCAGCGTCGGGTCCTGTGCCTGGAGCATGGTGCCCATCGCACCGTCGGCGACCACCACCCGGGTGGCGAGTGCTTCACGCAGCGCGTTCGCGCGGCTCTGCTGAGTGATGGACGGTTCGGCTGCAGTGGCCATGGGGCTTCTCCCTGGTGCGACGGCTGTCGGCTTTGCGAGCCCGCTTGGTCGGGCCCGCACGTCGCCAGGGTATCCGGCCGTCGGCCGGAGCTGCGGGCCCATTCCGTATCCTGAGCGCTCGGCTCGAGGGGGGATCAAGCGCGTGACCAGGTTCCGGACCACGACGACACGCATCGGCCGGGCCCTGGCGGCCCCGCCGCGGGCACTGCGCGACCGGTGGAGGGGCTGGTCGCGGTGGCGCCGGGCCCTGCTCGCGCTGGGGCTGGCGGTGGCGGTGCCGGTCGCCGCCCTGGGCTCGGTGTTCGTCGCGATCCGACTGCACTACACGGGTGAACCGTCCGCCGAGGCCCGCACCCGCGGTCGGGACGCCGTCTGGCTCGGCCACGCCTGGGTGGACGGCCGCAAGACCGAGGCGGACGTCGAGGCGCTGGCCCGGCAGCTGGCCGGCACCGGCGTGCGCGACCTGTACGTGCACACCGGCCCGCTGGAGCACGACGGCTCACTGCCGGCCTCCGTCCACCCCAAGGCCCGCTGGTTCACCGAGACCGCCCACCGGGTGCTGCCCGGCGTCCGGCTGCAGGGCTGGCTGGGCGACGAGGTCAAGCCGGAGAAGGACGCCCTGGACCTGGACGACGCGCCGACCCGGGACCGGATCACCGCCTCGGCGGGCCAGGTGCTGGACCAGGGCTTCGACGGCGTGCACTTCGACATGGAGCCGATCCGCCCCGGCACGGCCGGCTGGCTGGCCCTGCTCGACCAGGTCCACCCGGTGACGGCGGCGCGCGGCGCCAAGCTCTCGGTGGCGGCCCCGCAGATCGACCCGCTCCCCGGCCTGCACACCGCCGGGATCCTGCTCACCGACCACGGCAAGTGGTGGGACCAGGCGTACTTCCGGGAGACCGCCCGCCGGGTCGACCAGATCGCGGTCATGACCTACGACACCTCGATGCCGACCGAGCCGCTGTTCGGCGGCTACGTCGCGCTGCAGACCGAGCTGGCACTGGAGGCCACCCCGTCCGACGTCGACCTGCTGATGGGCCTGCCGTTCTTCTGGGACGACAAGTGGGGCCACTGGGGCGACGCGGAGACCGTCCCGGCGGCGGTCCGGGGCGTCCGGCTGGGCCTGGGCCGCCAGGACCCGAAGCGGGCCGCCTTCGGCGTCGCGCTGTACGTGGACTTCGCCTCGACGCCGGAGAACTGGGCGGCGTACCGCAGCGGCTGGGTGGACGTCTCCCCCTGATCCCTGTTGAGCGGCCCTACGCCGCCATCCGGTGCGCCAGGGCGCCCAGGTAGCGGTGGACGGTGGCGTCCTCACCGGTCAGGTAGTGGGTGACGGCGCGGTGGGCGGGCTTGCGGACCTCGCCGCGCTCGGTGACGGTCAGCGAGCAGCCCGGCCCGGCCGGGGTCAGCACGTACGTCCAGGTGCCGCCGTAGGGCAGGTCCGGGTCGGCGATGCCGGTCACCAGGCGGTGCGGGGCCTCGCTGTCCACCACCTCGTAGGTGGTGTGCCCGCGCCGGTCGTACTCGCGCCAGCGCAGGCGGCCGCCGGCCCCGGCGGGCAGCCGCTCGACGTGGGTGAGGCCCGGGCGCCAGGCCGGGTAGAGGTCGATGTCGGTCAGCACGTCCCAGACCGCGCCGGGCGCCTGGGCCAGCTCCAGGCCGCCCTCGGTGACGTGCTCGGCCGGCAGCCGGCGCCCGGCCCGGTCCGCCGCCAGCAGCGCGGCCCCGGCCAGCGCCGCCGCCGTACCCGCGCCGATCCACAGCCATCGGTTCATCGGTCCGGCCCCTTCCGCCCGGCCCCTCCTCTCCTCATCATCGCGCCGCCGCGCCCGGCGGGCACTCCGTCGCACCGCGTCGCAGGTCGGGCACCGTCCGTCCGGATCTCACGAGCTGACGGCCCGTCAGTCCGCGCCGTCCGGATATCCGCTGGATCGCGGCCGCCCGCTACCCCAGACTGTCCCGGTGCCCGGCCGCCATGCGCATCAAAGCCCGTAGGCTGGGCAGGTAGGACCATGGAGCGAGGCGTTCCATGGGAGACGAGAGGTTCGACAGGCGGCAGCCGGCCCGTCGGCGCCCCGGCAGGCCAGCCGGGGCGGTGCCGGCCCGACCGCCGACCGGAGGGAGACGCTGGGTGATCGAGCTGGAAGATGTTCCCGAACTGATCGACCCGGTGATGGTCTGCGCCTTCGAGGGGTGGAACGACGCGGGCGACGCCGCCTCCGCGGCCCTGGCGCATCTGGACGAGACCTGGGGCGGCAAGGTGTTCGCCGCCCTGGACGCGGAGGACTACTACGACTTCCAGGTCAACCGGCCCACGATCTGGCTGGACGGCGGCATCCGCCGGATCACCTGGCCGACCACCCGGCTGTCGGTGATCCGGGTGACCGAGCCGACCACCCGGGACGTGGTGCTGGTCCGCGGCATCGAGCCGAGCATGCGCTGGCGCTCGTTCTGCAACGAGCTGCTCGGCTTCGCGCACGAGCTGGGCGTCGAGCTGGTGGTGATCCTGGGCGCGCTGCTCGGAGACACCCCGCACAGCCGCCCGGTCCCGGTCAGCGGAGTCACCTCCGACCCGGAGCTGGCCCGCCGGCTGGACCTGGAGGAGAGCCGGTACGAGGGCCCGACCGGGATCGTCGGGGTGCTCCAGGAGGCCTGCACGCACGCCGGGGTGCCGGCCGTGACGCTCTGGGCGGCGGTGCCGCACTACGTCGCGCAGCCGCCCAACCCCAAGGCCACCCTGGCTCTGATCAACAAGCTGGAGGACCTGCTGGACCTGCGCATCCCGCCGGGCGAGCTCGGCGAGGACGCCCGGGCCTGGCAGCTGGGCGTGGACCAGCTGGCCTCGGAGGACAGCGAGGTCGCGGAGTACGTCCAGCAGCTGGAGGAGGCGCAGGACACCGCCGAGCTGCCGGAGGCCTCCGGGGACGCCATCGCGCGCGAGTTCGAGCGCTACCTGCGCCGCCGGGAGAACGTCGGGCCGACCGGCGAGAAGCCGGTGTCCGGGCACGCCACGGCCGAGCGGCCGAGTGAACCGGAGGCGCCGGGCCCGACCCGGGAGAGCCCGGACGGGGCCGAGGAGGACTAGCCCTCCTCGGGTGGGCGGGAACGCCGAAGGGGCGTCAGGACACCTGGTCCTGACGCCCCTTCGTCATCGTCAGAGCGCGACGCCCAGCAGGGCGTCCACGGTGCGGGTCACCAGGCCGGGCGCGCCGGTGTCGGTGCCGCCCTCGCTCTCCTGCTGCGCGGCCCAGCGGTCCACCGCGGCCAGCGCGGCGGGCGCGTCCAGGTCGTTCGCGAGCGCGGTACGGACCTCGGCGAGCAGCTGCTCGGCCGACGGGCCGTCCGGGCGGGAGACCGCGGCGCGCCAGCGGGCGAGGCGCTCCACGGCCTCGTCCAGGGTGTCCTTGGTCCACTCCCAGTCCGCGCGGTAGTGGTGCGAGAGCAGCGCCAGGCGGATCGCCGCCGGGTCGACGCCCTCACGGCGCAGGGCGGAGACGAAGACCAGGTTGCCGCGGGACTTGGACATCTTCTTGCCGTCCAGGGCGACCATGCCGGCGTGCACGTACGCCTTGGCGTACGGGTGGGAGCCGGTGGCGACCTGGGCGTGCGAGGCACCCATCTCGTGGTGCGGGAAGGACAGGTCGCTGCCGCCGCCCTGGATGTCGAAGGTCATGCCCAGGTACTTCAGCGCGATCGCCACGCACTCGATGTGCCAGCCGGGGCGGCCGTGGCCGAGCTCGGTGTCCCAGGCGGGCTCGCCCGGGCGGGCGGCCAGCCAGAGCAGGGCGTCCAGCGGGTCGCGCTTGCCGGGGCGGTCCGGGTCGCCGCCGCGCTCGGCGAACACCGGGCGCATGGCCTCGCGGGTGAGGCCGGAGACCTCGCCGAAGTGGGGGTCGGAGTCGACCGAGTAGTAGATGTCCTCGTCGACCTTGTAGGCGGCACCGGAGGCCAGCAGCTTCTGGACGATCGGGACGATCCACGGGATCGACTCGACGGCGCCGACGTAGTGCGCCGGGGGGAGCAGCCGCAGGGCGGTCATGTCCTCGCGGAACAGGGCCGTCTCGCGCTCGGCCAGGGCCACCCAGTCCTGGCCGGTCTCGACCGCGCGCTGGAGCAGCGGGTCGTCGACGTCGGTCACGTTCTGGATGTACAGGACGTCGTGGCCGGCGTCCTTCCAGACGCGCTGCACCAGGTCGAACGCGTTGTAGGTGGCGGCGTGGCCCATGTGGGTCGCGTCGTAGGGAGTGATGCCGCAGACGTAGATCCGGGCGGTGCCGTCCTGCGGCACGACCTCGCGGACCGTGCCCGCTGCGGTGTCGTGGATACGAAGGGGGAGCCCCTGACCAGGCAGGGCGGGAACCTCGGAGGCGGGCCAGGCATGCATGGGATCGACTTTAACCTTGAGAACATTTGAAAGCCTAACCAGTAACAAAGATCGACTGGATTCGCTTCCTGTCGTTGCCTGAGCGCTTCCCGACTGATACAGCGCGTTTCGGGGACCGGCTCGGCTTCGGGCACGGTGAGCGCCCGGTCGGCCCTGCCGCCGACCGGGCGCCCGGCTCCCCGGGGGACGGTCGGAGCCGCTACGACCGCTGCCAGAGGGCCGGCACGTTCGGCGGCTCCCAGCCCACCATGGCGGTGTGCGCCTGGAGGCAGGCGTAGGAGGCGCCGGAGTAGGTGACGCGGTCGCCCGCGCGGTACGGCGTGCCCGGGGTCCAGCTGCCGCCCGGCGGCGTGGTGGGCCCGCCCGTCGGAGTGGCGGTCGGGGTTGGGGTGGGCGTGCCCGGGGTCTGCGGCACGTCCAGCACGAAGTCGTAACGTGCTTCCTCGCCGGGCCCGTTCTGCCGGACGGTCATCAGCAGCCGGGCGTCGTAGATGGTGTCGGTGCTGTTGCGCGGCTCGCCCGGGAAGTAGAGCTGGGTGGTCAGGATCGGACGGCCGGGGGCCTGGAGCTTGACGTGCAGGTGCCGGGTGCGGCCCGGGTAGAGGCCGGGGACGATGGTGTCCAGCCGGTACGCGCCGTCGGCGTCGGTGAACTGGTGGCCGCGGAAGGTGTAGCCGACGTTGTCGTAGGTGCCGCTGTCGTCGGCCTGCCAGAAGTCCAGCAGCACACCGGAGACCGGCCGGCAGGCGCGGCCGAAGACGTAGCCGCCGACGGTCAGCCGGGTACCCGGTCCGTCGTCGACCATCGAGCTGCGCAGCGGCGAGTCGGGCTTGAAGTACGGTCCCTCGATCTGCTCGACGGTGGGGTCGTCGCCGTCGTGGCACTCGGGGGTCGGACCCGGGGTGCGACCGGTACCGACCTGCTCGCGGGCCAGCGCGACCCCGCCGCCGATCAGCAGCGGCGCGGCCCCGAGCACGGCGGCGGCCTTCAGGACGGTCTTGCGGCTGATCATGCCGTCGGACGGGGGCATGCGCCGTCTCCTTCCCGTGGATTCTTCGGGGGGTGGGGGCGGCCCTTGCCATGGTGGGGGCATGACAAGGACCGGACCGGCCGTCCGTCCACGCGCGCCGGATGGGCCGCCGGTGGCCACCAGTGACGTTACGGACCGTCCGGCGCGACCGCGATGGACATGATCCGGGGATCGTGGTGATTTCCGTCGACCCGGGACCGGAACTCCCCCGGCGTCATCCCGGTCTCCCGGCGGAAGAAGCGGCAGAAGTACGCCGGATCCGCGAAGCCCGCCTCTCTGGCGACCTGACGGATGGTCAGATCCGTGCAGGCCAACAGTCGTTTGGCCTCCAGGGTCTGCTGGCGGCGGATCAGCCCGCCCGGGGTCCGGCCGGTGGCCCGCTTGACCAGGGTCTGCAAGTGCCCCGGGGAGACGCCGAGTTCCTGGGCGGTGGAGGCCACCGAGTGCCGCACCCCGCCCGGCCGGGCGATCAACCGGGTGAAGGCGGCGGCCAGTTCGGCCGGCCGACCGGGCACCGCTGGCCGGTCGTCGGGGACGCAGGCGCGCAGCGCCCGGACGATCAGGATGTGCAGACTGGCCCGCAGCACGCCCTGGTAGCCGGGCGCCCTGGTCAGGTACTCCTGCTCCATGTCGGCGAGCAACGCGTCGATCGCCCCGGCCTGTTCGCCGAGCCCGAGGGCGGGGCGGGTGGCCAGGGCGCGCAGCGCGGCCAGGTCCTGCGGGTGGCCGAGCAGGAAGTCCTCGTCGAACAGGACGACCCGGCCGGTGAGTTCCTCGGCGTCCGCCCAGTGGTGCACCTGGCCGGGTGTGATCACGCACAACTGGGGTGGCGCCAGCGGCCGGTGGACCAGGTCCAGGACGTGGGCGCCGCAGCCGCCGGTGACCTGGACGATCTCGTAGAAGGAGTGCCGGTGGGGGAAGTTGGCACGGGAGAGCGGGCCGATCGCGTCGAAACCGCCGATGGCGAAGGGGAGCAGCTGGGGCAGCGGTACCTGCAGTCGGTGCAACGGCAGGTCCGGCGTGGTTCGGGGGGTGGGGGTGATCCGTCGCACGTCCATCGGAGCAGTGTGCGACCTGTTCCGGCAGCAGGTCCAGACCACCGGCCCAGGACAGCCGTCGCGCCGGCGAGTAGCAGTCCTAGACCGGCGGCCAGGGGATCGCGGGCCAGTCCCGGGAGGGCAGCGGGTGCGTGCCGGAGCTGCGCAGCCCGGCCACCCGGGCGCGGGTGGCGTCCAGCTCGGCGGCGGTCAGGTGCGGCGCGAGGCGCTCGGCCAGCTCGCCGTCCAGCTGCTCGGCCAGCCGGGCCAGCACCTCCAGCGCCTCCGCGGTCAGCGGGTCGCCCGCCCAGCCCCAGAGCAGGGTTCGGAGCTTGCCCTCGGTGCTGAAGGTGACGCCGTGGTCGATGCCGTACACCCGGCCGTCCGCGGCGGGGATCAGGTGGCCGCCCTTGCGGTCGGCGTTGTTGAGCACCGCGTCCAGCACGGCCATCCGGCGCAGCCGCCGGTCGTCGTGGTGCACCAGCAGCGCCAGCCGGCCGTCCTCGACCTCGGCCCGGACGATCGGCAGCCAGCCCTCCTCCGGGCCGTCCGGGTCCTGCAGCGCCAGCAGCGGTTCGGCCTGCGGGTCCGGCTCGACCCACAGCTGCACCATGCCGGGCCCGTGCGGCCCCTCGCGCAGCACGGTGGGCGGGATCAGCGCCCAGCCGGTCGCGGCGGACAGCTCGTACGCGGCGACCTCGCGGCCGGCCAGCGTGCCGTCCGGGAAGTCCCAGAGCGGGCGCTCGCCGGCCACCGGCTTGTAGACGGCCTGCGCGCTCAGCGAGCCGTGCTCGACCGTGCAGTACAGCGCGGCGTTGGAGGCCTCGGTGAGGCGGCCGTGCACGGCCAGTTCGCCTTGGCGCAGCAGCGCCAGGGCGGTGGGCACGTCGGCGGCGAGGGCGGCGGCGGCCGCCGGGTCGGCCTGCGGCGGGGTCTCGGTGTTCAGCGTCGGTAGCCGTTCGCGCGCGGGCACAGGTGGCCCTCCGGGTCCAGCGGCAGGTTGCAGAACGGGCAGGGCTTGCGGCCGGCCGCGACCAGGTCCAGGGCGCGCTTGGCGAAGACCCGGGCCATCGCGCCGGTCAGGCGCACCCGCAGCATGTCCGGGCCGTTCTCGTCGTCCCGGAAGACCGCATCCTCGCCCTCCTCCTCGTCCTCCTCGACCAGCGCCTGCGCCTCGACCACCAGACAGGCGTCCACGCTGTCCCAGGCCAGGGCCATGGTGCCGACCCGGAACTCCTGCTCCAGCGGCAGGTCCAGCGGGGCGGTGTCGAGCAGGTCCTTGGGTGCGGTGGCCGGGATCGAGGCGTCGCCGCCACTGCGCCGCAGCGCCTCGTCGAGGACCTCCTCGATCCGCTCGGCGAGCGCGGCGACCTGGGTCTTCTCCAGCAGGACGCTGGTGATCCGGCCCCGGGCGCTGGCCTGCAGGTAGAACGCCCGGGCGCCGGGCTGGCCGACGGTGCCGGCCACGAACCGTTCGGGCTGGTCGTAGAAGAAGACCTGACGGGGCACGCTCTCGCTCCGGATCGTGTCGGTCGGTGCGGATCCGCCGTGGGGGATCGCGGGGTTGTCGGACTGGGCAGGTGGTCAGACGGGTCGGTCACTCATCAGTCACCCTACGACCTCCGGGCTCCGGCCGGGGAGCCGAGCGGGGGGCCGGGGCGGGGTGACACCCGCGGGTTGGGGCGGTGCCGTCGCTGGTGGGGCGCCGTTCGGGCGTCCGGGCGGGCCGCTGCTCAGGCCGTGCCGCCGACCACCGCGTCGCCGGCCGGGGCGGCCGGTGCGGCGTGGGGCTTCGGGGCCAGCGTGGAGAGGTCACCGGTGTCGCCCATCCTCAGGACGAAGGGGCGCTGCGGGGTGTACCGGATCGCGGTGACCGAGCAGGGCTCGACGCTGATCCGCTGGAAGTGGTCCAGGTGCAGGCCGAGCGCATCGGCCACCACCGCCTTGATCACGTCCCCGTGCGAGCAGGCGATCCAGACCGCGTCCTCGCCGTGCTCGGCGGCGATCTTCGCGTTCCACTCGCGGACCGCGCTGACCGTGCGGTGGCTCAGCTCGCGCAGCGACTCGCCGCCGGGGAAGGCCGCGGCGGCGGCGTGGTCCTGCACGGTGCGCCAGAGCGGCTCCTTGGCCAGCTCGGCCAGCGGACGGCCGGTCCACTCGCCGTAGTGACACTCCCCCAGCCGGTCGTCCTCGGCCGGCGGGGCCAGTTCGGGCCGGGCGGCCAGCAGCGGCTCCAGGGTCTGCCGACAGCGCTCCAGCGGGCTGCTGACGGCCTGCGCCAGCGGGATCCCGGCCAGCCGCCCGGCGAGCGCGGCGGCCTGCGCGCGCCCGGTGTCGTCCAGGTCCACGCCGGGCGTCCAACCGGCCAGGATTCCGGCGGTGTTCGCGGTCGAGCGGCCGTGGCGGACGAGCAACAGGGTGGGCATGGGGCTTAGCCTACGGCCTCCGGATGCCGCCGTGGGGACCGTTCGCACACCCCGGGAAGTCGATGCGGCACGGCCGGCCGCAGTGCCGCACGACCCCGTCGCCCGTTACGCCAGGCCGGCCCGCTCCAGCGCCTCGACGCCGGTGCGCAGCGCCCGGACCCGCTCGTCCAGGGTGAAGCCGGACGGCGCCAGGGTGAGCGTGGTGACGCCCGCGTCGGCGTAGGCCTGCATCCGGTCGGCGATCCGGGCGGTGTCACCGACCAGCGAGGTGGCGTCGATCAGGTCGTGCGGGACGGCGGCCGCGGCGCCCGCGTAGTCCTTGGCCAGGTACTTCTCCTGGATCTCGTCGGCCTCCTGCTCGTAGCCCATCCGCCGGGCGAGCTGGTTGTAGAAGTTCTTCTCCTTGCTGCCCATGCCGCCGATGTAGAGCGCGGCGTAGGAGCGCTGGGAGTCGACGCCGGCCTTGATGTCCTCGCCGACCGCGATGGTGACGGTCGGGCAGAGGTCGAAGTCGTCCAGGGACTTGCCGGCCTTGGCGCGCCCGGCCTTCAGCGGGTCCAGGGAGAGCGCGGCGTGCTCGGGGGCGAAGAAGATGCCGAGCCAGCCGTCGGCGATCTCACCGGTCTGCTCCAGGTTCTTCGGGCCGATCGCGGCGATGTACAGCGGGATGTGCTCGCGAACCGGGTGCACGGTGAGCTTGATCGGCTTGCCCGGGCCGCCCGGCAGCGGCAGGGTCCAGTTCGCGCCCTCGTGCACCAGGCGCTCGCGGGACATCGCCTTGCGGATGATCTCCACGTACTCGCGGGTGCGGGCGAGCGGCTTGTCGAACTTCACGCCGTACCAGCCCTCCGAGACCTGCGGGCCGGAGACGCCGAGGCCGAGGCGGAAGCGGCCGCCGGAGAGGGTGTCCAGGGTCGCGGCGGTCATCGCGGTCATGGCCGGGGTGCGGGCCGGGATCTGGAAGATGGCCGAGCCGACGTCGATCCGCTCGGTCTTCGCGGCGACGAAGCTCAGCACCGTCGCGGCGTCCGAGCCGTACGCCTCCGCGGCCCAGCAGACCGAGTAACCGAGCCGGTCCGCCTCCTGGGCCACCGCGATGTTGTCGGCGTCCATGCCGAGTCCCCAGTAGCCGAGGTTGATGCCGAGTCGCATGTGCCGAACCTTCCAGTCGGTTGGCTTGGTGGCCAGTCGGGTGAGATCGAGGCGAGCGTAACCGCGCGCTCGCGGGACATGCTACTGACGGGTAGTGGTGGCCTGGGTCACACGGCGACCGCCCGAGCCGAAGGGCCCGCCGGTGCCGAAAGGGAGAAGCGAGGGAGCGACGAAGGAGCGACGGAGCGCCGACCGTCGGCACCGGGTCAGGAGGGCCCGGAGGCGAGCGGGCGAGTCACTGATCGTTCTGCGGGTCTACCCCCCTGCCCGCACACCGGCCGCTACGCTCAGCCGACGTGGGGAGTGCTCTCCCCACCTGCGCGTTTACAGGGCTGCCGGGGCTCCCGGGGCCACCGGCCAGTGGAGGGCCCGTCCGATGGAAATGCGTCACCTCGGCCGTACCGGCCTACAGGTCTCCCGCCTCGGCCTCGGCACGATGACCTGGGGCCGCGACACCGACGAGCACGAGGCCGCCGAGCAGCTCAAGGAGTTCGTCGACGCGGGCGGCAACCTCGTCGACACCGCCGACGTGTACGCGGACGGCGGGGCCGAGTACCTGATCTCCCGCCTCACCGACAGCCTGGTCCCCCGCTCCGAACTCGTCATCGCCACCAAGGCGGGCAGCGTCCCCGAGTCCACCCGCCGCTTCGACGGCTCCCGCGGCCACCTGCTCGCCGCCCTGGACGCCTCGCTGCGCCGGCTCGGCACCGACTACGTCGACCTGTGGCAGGTGCACGCCTTCGATCCGGTGACCCCGGTCGAGGAGACCCTCAGCGCCCTCGACATCGCCGTCTCCACCGGCCGCGCCCGGTACGTCGGGGTCTGCGACTTCAGCGGCTGGCAGCTCGCCAAGGCCGCCACCTGGCAGCGCGCCCACCACGGGCGGGTGCCGCTGGCCGGGGCGCAGCTGGAGTACTCGCTGCTGCAGCGCGGCCTCGAACGGGAGGCACTGCCCGCCGCGCTGGACGCCGGGGTCGGGGTCCTGGCCGGCTCGCCGCTCGGACGCGGGGTGCTCACCGGCAAGTACCGGCACGGCGTCCCGCAGGACTCGCGCGGCGCCTCGGCGTTCCTGTCCGGGTTCGTCCAGCCGTACCTCGGGGAGCGCTCGCGGCGGATCGTGGACGCCGTCGCCACCGCCGCCGACGGGCTCGCCAGCAGCCCGCTCGCGGTCGCGCTGGCCTGGGTCCGGGACCGCCCCGGGGTGGCGAGCGCGCTGGTCGGGGTGCGGACGGTGGCACAGCTGCAGACGGCACTGTCAGTGGAGGCGCTTACGCTTCCGGGTGAGATCCGCGGCGCGCTGGACGACATCTCGTCCCCGGTGCACCGCTACCCGGACCAGGGGTGGACCGAGCTGTGACCACCGGACCGGGTTGTCGAGCAGAACGTGCAGTGGAGTGACCTTTGGAGCGGACGACGATGAGTGACACGGGGAACGGCGCTCCGGAGGAGACCTCGGCCTCGCCGACCGACAAGGCGGCGGCGATCGCAGAACTGGCGGAGCGGATCCGCAGCATCGGGCCGCAGGCTTCGGGGGCGGGGGCTTCCCCGGCTTCCGGGGCCTCTGAGGCTTCCTCGGCTTCGAGGCCCGCGCCGGCTTCGGCGGCCTCGGAAGTCTCGGAGGCCCCGGGGGCCACCGGCGGGGGCGCCCCGGCCGCTCCGGCCGCGGTGGAGCCCGACGGACCGCGCGGCGACGCGCTCCAGGAGACCGCCCGGGTGCTGACCTCCGGTGGCGCCCCGGCCGAGCTGGCGGCCGCCGCCGTGGCCGAGTTCGGCGACGGCGCCGCCGAGCGGCTGCGCACGGACCCGTGGGCGGTGCTGGGCCTGCCCGGCGTCCGCCCCGAGCACGCGGACGGCTTCGCCCGCGAGCTGCTCGGCCCGAAGGCCGAGCCGGGCGACCCTCGCCGCGCCCAGGCGCTGGTCCTGTGGCTGCTGGAGCAGGCGGCGCTGCGCGGGCACTCGGCGCTGGAGCTGGCCGAGGTGACGGCCGGGCTCGGCCGGCTCCGGATGCCGGACCCGGCCGCCGCGATCCAGGCCGCCGTCGCGGACGGACGGGTGCTGCCCTTCCAGGAGGAGCTGAGCGGACCCGAGGCGCACGCGGCGGGCGGCGAGGACGACGAGGCGCCGACCCGGACGCTGCTCGCGCTGGAGCGGCTGGCGATGGCGGAGGACAGCCTCGCCGAGGGGCTGCTGCAGCTGATGGCCACCTTCGTGCCGGGCGAGGACGTCGAGACGGAGGACGCCCAGGCCGAGGACGCCCAGGCCGAGGAGGTTCAGGCCCAGGAGGTTCAGGCCTCGGACGCCGAAGCCGAGGAGGCCGGAGCCCAGGAGGGCGAGGTGGAGGCCGCCGCCGACTCGGCTCCGGCGGACACCGAGGCTCCCGCCGAGTCCGCCCCGGCCGCCCCCGGCCCCACCGCCTGGGCGGCGGCCGCCGAGGCCGCGCCGTCCTCCTCGGCCACCGCCCTGATCGAGGCCGTCGCCGACAACGCGCTGGTACTGCACACCGGCGGCGAGGCCGCCCGCGCCGAGCCCGCCGCGCTGCTCGCCGCCGCCCGGGGGCTCGGGCTGCGGGCCTGGGCCGCCACCTGGACCGACCAGGGCCGGGAGTCCTTCGCCGCGCTCGCCGGTGCGGACATCGCGGTGACCACCCTCGCCGAGCTGCTGTCCGGTGCGGCCGGCCCCGGCCGCTCCCCCGACGGCTCGCTCGCCCTGGACCTCCTGGTGGTCCTGGACGCGCCGCTGCTGGACGTCGAACTGGCCGCCACCCTGCTGGAGTCGCTCGCCGACGGCACCCGGCTGGTGCTCAGCGGCGACCCGGGCCAGCTCTGGTCGGCCGGCCCCGGCCGGTTCTTCGCCGACCTGCTGGCCGCCAAGGTCTGCCCGGCGGTCGCCTCCCGCACCCCGGACTTCGGCCCGATCGGCGAGCTGGTCTCCGGTGTCGGCATCGGCGAGCTGCAGCCGGTCGAGGCGCCGGACAAGGAGGTGGTCATCCTCACCGCCAAGGACGGCGGTGAGGCCGTCCACCGCGCCGTCCAACTGCTCACCGACTCCATCCCGCGCGCGCTCGGCATCCCCGCCGAGCAGGTCGTGCTGCTCACCCCCGGCCACGGCGGCCCGGCCGGTACACGTGCGCTGAACGCCGCCGCCAAGGCCCGGCTGAACCCCGGCCCCGGCCGCTTCGGCGGTTTCGACCCGGGTGACCGGGTGGTGGAGTCTCCCGCGCCCGGGATCACCCGCCCGGCCCGGGTCCTGGACGGCGACGCCACCGGACTGCACCTGGAGTACCCGGACGGCTCGCGCCGGACCGTCCCGCCCGCGCAGGCCGGCAGGCTGCGGCACGGCTGGGCGCTGACGGTCCACCAGGCGCTCGGCCGCCGCTGGCCCGGGGCCGTGGTGGTGCTCCCGGAGGACGCCGGACCGGCGCTCACCCGGCAGTGGGTCTACACCGCCTTCGGGCGCGGCGAGCGGCACCTGTCGGTCGTGCACGCGGCGGGCCCGGCGCTCGCCCAGGCCGTCGCCGAGCGCCCGGCGCAGCCGCGCACCACCCGGCTGCGGGCGATCCTGGCGGAGAACGCGGCGTCCGCGTACTGATCAACCGACGTGCGAAGGGCGGGCCCGGTGCTCCCGGACCCGCCCTTCAGATCTTCACGTGTACGGGATCGCGTCAGTCCTCGACGTCCTCGTCGTCGTAGACCTCGCTCACGTCGAACCGGCAGATCAGCATTTGCGGGTCGGCGTGCTCGAAGGGCTCCGGCAGCCACTCCCCCGGCTCGGTCGGTTCGGCCGCCGCGACCCACAGCGTCGAGTCCGCCTCCTCCAGGCCGAACTCCTCGCTGCGGGCGGCGATCTCGTCCGGCTCGTACTCGCCGAACAGTACGCCGAGCGCGGCGTTCACCCCGCCCGCCCCGCCCGGGGTCAGCGTCTCGTCGAGCCGCTCGGCCTGGGCGCGCAGCCGCTTGGGGTCGACCACGTGGTAGTCGCGGCGGATCAGCACGCTGATCGCCTCGGGCTGTTCCGGGCCGTGGTAGCCGCCCGGGCCCTCGTCCCCGGGGATCTCGAAGGGGGTGACCTCGTCGTAGACCTCGTACAGGAGTTGGTCGTAGGCGATGGCCGCCGTCGCAAGCTGCTCGTAAGCGGCGGACACGGCGGGATCATCAGCTGCGTTGGGGCTTGACACCGCTTCCAGATGACGGTCGATGGCGGCCTTGACCGCCTCAGCGGCGGCGCGTACCTCGGCAATGGTGGGCTGCGCGGCATCAGACATGGTGCAGACGCTATCTCCCCTCGGTGTCGCTACGCACAGCGGTTGTCACCTACACCCGCGATTTCACCGCAACTTCCCCCCTGATGTCCGATCCGGTCCGTTCTGTCCCCCGCCGGACCGGCGCGGGCCGGGCGCAGAGGGCGTGCGGCCGGCCCGACGGGGCCGTTCGGGTGCGGCTTCGCGCGCCGGTATCGGGGTATCCACTCCACAGGAGCAACAGGACTGATGCACTGTCAGCCGAGCGTCCGGGCCGCGGGCCGTCGAACCGCCGCTTCCGCACGGGAGGTCGGCCGGAAATACCCGGGCCGAGTGTCCGGGGCAGGCCGTAGGCTTGCGTGCAGATGATCCCCAGGAGGAGCGTTTTGACCCCACCGAAGCCGGTCCGGCAGCCGGAGTACGAGTACCAGTCGCTGCGCATGCCGCGCGGCACCACGCGCAACGCGGCGCGCCAACTGCTCACCGAGCACGCCGAGTACGGGCACTGGGAGCTCGACCGGCTGAGGCTGTTCCCCGACGGCAGCCGGACGGTCCGGTTGAAGCGGCGGATCATCCGGCAGGTCCGGAGCTGGTGACGGGCGGGGTCTCCCGCCCTGCGGGGCCTGCGGAGGATTCACGCCGAACGTTCACGCGCCTGCGGCCGCCCGTTCATCGGGCGGCCGCAGGCGCTTCGTTCCGTCTACCGCTGCAGCCCAGCGGTCGGGGTGCTCAGCGGGCGCCGGCGCGGGCGCGGCGGTAGAGCACGCCGCCGCCGAGCAGCAGCGCGAGCCCCGCGGCGCCGAGCGCCTCGACGCCGCCGGCGCCGGTGGAGGCCAGCTGGCTGCCCGGGACGGCGCTCTGCGCGACGGGGGCGGCCGGGGCGCTGGTCCGGGCCGCGGCCGGGACGGCCTGGGTACCGGTGTTGTTGCTCACCGGGGTGCTGCCGGCGGTCGGGCCGCCGCCCCGCCCGCCACCGGTCGACGGCGGGGTGGAGGGGGTGGAAGGGGTGGAGGGGGTAGCGCTCTCGGGGGGGCAGTCGTCGGCCGGCTTCGGGGCGGGCTGCGCCACGTTGCCGCAGGAGTTGCCGAAGGCCGGGTTGGCGACGCCGACCACGTTCACCGAGTTGCCGCAGGCGTTGACCGGGACGTGCACCGGGGCCTGGACGCTGTTGCCGGAGATCACCCCGGGCGAGTTGGCCGCGACACCACTGGCGGAGGCGCCCGAGGCGGAGGGGCCCCGGCCGGCGCCGGTGCTGGAGCTGTCGCCACCGCCGGGCTGACCGGTCTGGGCTGACTGCGGTGCCGCGTGGCGGCCGGTGCTGACGTTGGCGCAGTGGTTGCCGAACGACGGGTTCAGCGCGCCGATCACGTCGACGGTGTTGCCGCAGGCGTTGATCGGCACCTCGACCGGCACCTGCACCGAGTTCCCCGAGGCGACGCCCGGCGAGCCTGCCGCACCTCCCTGCGCCTCGGCGCCCGCGTAGGCGTAGCCGGCCGTCGAGGCCAGCACGCTGCCGGTGGCCACGGCGGTGAGGATCCCCTTCTTGGCTACATTCCTCATGTTTTCCCCTGACGTATCGAGACGGCGTGGCGACCTTGACGTGCACCTTATGAAAGTCGGAATTTCCACATATCCGGAAATCACGCAAGGTCTTCAACTGCACAGGAGTTAACGAGAGACCAACGGCAAAGTTGGGCCAACCAAACCGGCTTCACCCGAACGAGCGATCACTGCTCCAATCCATTGCCAAGCCGCCCGGCAGGGCGCGCGTCGGGCACCCGCCGGACACCCGAAGGCCCCCGGGCGGCGCGTCCGCCGCCCGGGGGCCGGAGTGAGTCGGCTCAACGGGCCTCAGCGACCCGGAGGTTGACTCAGAAGTTGGCGCAGTGGTTGCCGAACGCCGGGTTCAGCACACCGATCACGCTGACGGTGTTGCCGCACAGGTTCACCGGGACGTGGACCGGAATCTGGACCTGGTTGCCCGCGACGACGCCCGGGGAGCCCGCGGCCACACCCTCGGCACCGGCACCGCCGTGAGCGGACGCCATACCGGCGGCGGCGAGCACCAGGCCACCGGTGGCGGCGGCGACAGCGGCGATCTTCTTGACCTTCATCATTCCTCCTGTATGAACAACGCAACCCGTTCGGCGGGCTCCACAGGAATGAACGACGCTGCGGCAAACGGGGTACGGAACGGATTTGCCATTCACTCGCAACGGTGAGGCTTCGCACAAACACGCGGTGCGGAATTGCATGGGAGAATCGTTTCTGTTGATCTCCCTCAACCCATCCCACAATCATGCGCTCGGACAATGCGGTCGGCCCGCCCCCGGCACTCCGGGAGCGGGCCGACCCAGTCGCCTGATCAGCAGGCGTCGATGAAGCGGTCCAGCACCCGGACGCCGAACTTCAGCCCGTCCACCGGCACCCGCTCGTCCACGCCGTGGAACATCCCGGCGAAGTCCAGCTCCGGCGGCAGCTGCAGCGGCGCGAAGCCGAAGCAGCGGATGCCGAGGTCCTGGAAGGACTTGGCGTCCGTACCGCCCGACAGGCAGTACGGCACCGCGCGGGCGATCGGGTCCTCCGCGCGCAGGGCGGTCTGCATCGCCTCGACCAGCGCGCCGTCGAAGCTGGTCTCGATCGCCCGGTCCGCGTGCAGGCTCTCCCGCTTCACGCGCGGACCGAGCACGCTGTCCAGCTCGGCCAGGAACTCCTCCTCGTAGCCGGGCAGGAAGCGCCCGTCCACGTGCGCGGTGGCCTGACCGGGGATCACGTTCACCTTGTAGCCGGCACCGAGCATGGTCGGCTGGGCGGTGTTGCGCAGCGTGGTGCCGATCATCTTGGCGATGCCGCCGAGGACGCGCAGCGTCTCGTCCATGTTCTCCGGGTCCAGCTCGACCCCGAGGGCGTCGGACAGCTCGTTCAGGAAGGCCCGGACGGTCTTGGTGATCCGCAGCGGGAACTTGTGCCGGCCGAGCCGGGCGACCGCCTCGCACAGCTCGGTGATCGCGTTGTCGTCGTTCTCCATCGAGCCGTGCCCGGCCCGGCCCTCGACCGTCAGGCGCATCCAGTGCATGCCCTTCTCGGCCGTCTCCACCAGGTACAGCCGCACCTGGTCGTTGACCGTGAAGGAGAAGCCGCCGACCTCGCCGATGCCCTCGGTCACGCCCTCGAACAGCTCCGGGTGCTTGTCCACCAGGAAGCGCGCACCGTAGGTGCCGCCCGCCTCCTCGTCGGCGAGGAAGGCCAGCACGATGTCGCGCGGGGGCTTGCGACCGGTACGCAGCCGGTCGCGGACGACCGCGAGGGTCATCGCGTCCATGTCCTTCATGTCGACCGCGCCGCGGCCCCAGACGCAGCCGTCCGCGATCTCGCCGCCGAAGGGGTCGTACGTCCAGTCCGCGGCGTTGGCCGGCACCACGTCGGTGTGGCCGTGGATCAGCAGGCCTGGACGGGACCGGTCCTCGCCCTCGATCCGGACAACGGTCGAGGCCCGCCCCTTGGCCGACTCGAAGATCTGCGGCTCGATCCCGAACTCGGCGAGCTGCTCGGCCACGTACTCGGCCGCCTTGCGCTCGCCCGGCCCGGACCCGTCCCCGTAGTTGCTGGTGTCGATCCGGATCAGATCGCGACAGATCTCGGCGACCTCCGACTCAGCCGTCACCTTCGGCGCCGCCGACTCGCTCCGCTCGCTCACGGTCACTCCTCGTCTTGGGCCCGCACCGACGCACCAGCGCGCCACCCCCAGGACCTGCACCCGGGCCGTACGAGCACGTCCGCCCATCCTCTCCCAGCCCTCGATCCCGATCCACCCCCCGCAGGGCCCCGAAACCCCCTGGTCACGCCACCGCCACACACCGCCCCTGGCCCCCGCCACCAGCCCCGCTCCCCCGCCCGGAGCCGTTTTGGGAGCTCAAGCCGATCTTTGCTACAGTTACATCTGTCAGCGCGACGGACGAGAGATCGGAAGCCGCGAGGACGACACCCGGTCCGGGTGGCGGAATGGCAGACGCGCTAGCTTGAGGTGCTAGTGCCCTTTATCGGGCGTGGGGGTTCAAGTCCCCCCTCGGACACCAGTCGAAGGGCCCCTGTTCATCAGGGGCCCTTCGCTTTGCGTCAGGAGCGGGCCCTCGCCGGGGAGGCGGGGGCCCGCTTCATCTGTATCGGTGGACTCGCGGAGCACGGGCTCGCTGTCGAGGCGGCGGGCCGATCGGCCCGCCGCGGTTCGGACGGCTCCGCCCCGCACCCCCTCGCAACCGGTGCCACGCCCGGCCCGGCCGCACGGTCCGTCAGAATCGCCACGGCGGCCGACAGAGAGGTGAGTGGACCCCGGGCGCTGGTGTCGGTCGGCGAGGGGCGAGCCCTGCGGCCGGTTCAGACCCGGTGGGTGTCGCCCAGGGCGCTCTCGATGCCCTGGACCATCCGCCACAGCGGGGCGCGGCGGCTGGCGACCAGGACCACCACGTCGTCGGCCGCGTCCTCGCCGTCCGGGGCGGAGTCGGCCGGGCGGTCGCTCCAGGTGGTGGTGACGAAGGCCATCGCCGCGTCCACCTCGGCCACCCAGTCGCTCTCGCCGCCCGAGCGCAGCCAGGTGCGCAGGGCGTGGTTGTGTGCGGAGACCACGGCGGCGGCGATCACGTCGGCGCGCAGCGGGCCGTCCGGGCGGTCGGCGAAGCGGCCGCGCAGGTAGGCGGCGAGGGTGTGCTCGTAGCGCCAGACCACCGAGAGCTCGTACGCCCGCAGGCCGGGCACCTTGCGGGTGAGGCGGTAGCGCTGGACGGAGAAGGAGGGCTGCTCGGCGTACATCCGCAGGACCAGCCGGGCGGCGGCGCAGGCGTGCTTGACCGGGTCCTCCTCGCCGGTGCCGGAGTCGAGGAACTCCGTCATCTCGGCGAGGCTGCGCTCGTGGTCGGGGAAGACCACGTCCTCCTTGGCCGGGAAATAGCGGAAGAAGGAGCGCCGGCCGACGCCCGCGAGCGAGACGATGTCGTCGATCGTCGTCTGCTCGAAGCCGCGGTCCAGGAAGAGCTCGAAGGCCGCGGCCACCAGCGCCTCGCGCATCGCCGGCTTCGAGGGCCCGTCATTCATCGGCAGGTCCTGCTCTTCCTTCTCGCTCATTCTCCGGAACTTAGCATCGGCGCGACGTGTCGGCCCCGACGGCCGGGCGGCTGACCCGTCCGGCCGTCGGGGCACGTCAGAGCGCCGTTACGGGAGGTTGCGGGCCATCACGATGCGCTGGACCTGGTTGGTGCCCTCGTAGATCTGGGTGATCTTCGCGTCACGCATCATCCGCTCCA